>JABFRZ010000489.1 GCA_013140785.1 Planctomycetota bacterium
GCCCAGCGCATCGGTCCCGAGGCCGCCCCCCAGCGTTCGCGCCACGCACCCAGGAAGACCAGCGCCGACACCCGCTGCGTGCGGGGACCCTGCCCGCCGATGTGCTGGCGGATTCGGTCGAGGCCGCGCTTGATCTGCGAGCGTACCGTGCCCTGCGAACGGCCCAGGCGCCGCGCGATCTCCTCGATCTCGTAGCCGTCCAGGTAGCGCAGCCGCAGCGCCTCACGGTACGGCTCGCCGACTACGGCGAGCCAGCGCAGGGCTTGGCGCGCCTCCACCTCGCTCCCGTCGGCCTTGCTCCCATCCGGCGCGCTGGTCCAGCGCGGGTGCGTTGCCGCTGCCCTGCGCTCGCGCTCGCTGCGGTTGCGCTCACGCTGTCGGCTGCGGAGCGCCAAGTGCCGCGCGACCACGTGCAGCCAAGGCACGAGTCCCCTCGGATCGGGCGGTGGCCGGCGCAGCGCGTTGAGGAAGGTCTCCTGAACGACGTCGTCGGCGCGATCCGCCGAGCCCACGGTCTGGCGAACCCGGCCGTGGAGCTCGCGCCACAGCACGCCGACCGAATCCGGGTCGAGGAGCGGGGCCTTCGTCGCTTCGGGCATGGAGCCGCCTGGGATGAGCCGGCTGAAGAGTGGCAGGGGTCGGACCCCTGTAAGTCGAGTGCGAGACCCGCAAAGTTCCCGAGGGATCCCAGGTTCCGCTGCGGCCGTGAGCCTGGAAGGCGGCGGCGCGGCCTGCTGCAACGGGGGGCGACGCTAGCGCGCGGCCAGAACTGCGCTCGCGGCGCACACGATTCGATTTTTCTGCCACGAGCGCACGCCCTGCGGCCCTCGGACGTGCGTCTTGACAAGGCAGAACGAGGTCGAGGAGCATCCGGTGATGATCCGCCAACCCGACGTCGGCCCCATCCTCCAGACCGCGTTCTCCTTCTGGTCGTCCAAGGTGTTGCTCACCGCGGTCGAGTTCGGACTCTTCACGCGTCTCGCGAAGCGCAAGCTGACGGCCGCGGAGCTCGGGGCCGAGCTCGAGCTGCATGCGCGCGGAACCTTCGACTTCTTCGACGCGCTGGTGGCGATGGGCTTTCTCGGGCGTGAAGGCGACGGCCCCGCGGCGAAGTACCACAACACCGAGGCTGGCGCGCTCTACCTCGACCGGGCGAGCCCGCGCTACGTCGGCGGGATCCTGGAGATGCTCAACGCGCGCCTGTTCCGCTTCTGGCACGACCTGCCGACGGCGCTGCGCACCGGCAAGCCGCAGAACGAGACCAAGCACGGCCAGAAGGGCATCTTCGAAGAGCTCTACGCCGAGCTGCCGAAGCTCGAGCAGTTCATGGGCGCGATGACCGGGCTGTCGCGCATCAACTTCGAGGCCTTCGCCGAGAAGTTCGACTTCAAGCCGTTCAAGACGCTGTGCGACGTCGGCGGCGCGACCGGGCTCTTGTGCATCGAGGTCGCCAAGCGCCACGCGCATCTGCGCTGCACTTCGTTCGACTTGCCCCCGGTCGAGGCGATCGCGAAGAAGTCCATCGCCGCCGCGAATCTCGGCGTGCGCGTGGGCACGGCCGCGGGCGACTTCTTCAAGGATCCGCTGCCCAAGGCGGACGTGATCACGATGGGCATGATCCTCCACGACTGGAACCTCGAGAAGAAGAAGCACCTGATCCGCTCGGCCTACCAGGCCCTGCCGCCAGGCGGTGCGTTGGTCGCGATCGAGGCCCTGATCGACGACCGCCGGCGCGAGAACGTCTTCGGGCTGCTCATGTCGCTCAACATGCTGATCGAGTTCGGCGAGGCCTTCGATTACTCGGGCGCGGACTTCCGTGGCTGGTGCGGCGAGGCCGGCTTCAAGCGCTTCGACGTGATCCACCTGGCCGGAGCCTCGAGCGCCGCGGTCGCTTACAAGTAGCGCGCGTCGGACGGAGCGCTGCGCGATCCGGAAGCCTTTGCCGGGTCACGGGCGGGGCAGCGTGAGAGTTCGGTTCCCGACGCGCGCGCCTCCAGTCGCCCCACGGTGAGAATCGAAGACTCGCACGCCCCGATGGGAACGGGGCGTCATGGGGCCGGAGGGGTACCAAGCTCGGATCGTCTCGACTGCTCTAGCAGGACTGCTAGCGCTCCTCGTTTCCGCGTGCAGCGTGGGCGGGGCCGCGAGCGACGACGGCGCCACGGGCCCCCCGACCGCGAATCCGATCCTGTTCGTGACCCAGGTGCCGGTCGTGTCGGACTTCCTGACGATCGGCTCGACCTTCGGCAATCACGAGGGCGGCCCGCGCGCGGTCGCGCGCGGCGGGGACCTGTGGATCCGCTACCCCGACGGGACGCTGCGCAACCTGACGGCCGCGGCCGGCTTCGGCGCGCCCGCGGGCTTCCAGGGTGCGAACGCGATCGCGGTGCGCGAGCCGTGCGTGCACTGGAGCGGCACCAAGGCCCTCTTCAGCATGGTGGTGGGCGCGCCGACTGCGCCGAGCTCGGCCGACTTCCGCTGGCAGATCCACGAGATCACCGGCCTCGGGCTCACCGACACGCCGGTCATCACGCGCGTCTTGGGGCAGCCGCTGCTGCGCAACAACGTCAGCCCCTGCTACGCGAGCGACGGGCGCATCCTGTTCACCTCCGATCGCCCGCGCAACGGCGCGACGCACCTCCATCCGCAGCTCGACGAGTACGAGGAGGCTCCCACCAACACCGGCATCTGGAGCCTCGACCCGGCGAGCGGTGCCTTGTTCCTGATGAACCACTCGCCCTCGGGTGCTTTCGACCCCATCGTCGACCGCTTCGGGCGCGTGGTCTTCACGCGCTGGGACCACCTCGAGCGCGACCAGCAGGGCGACCTCGACCGCATGGGCCTCGGCAACTACCAGGTCTTCAACTGGTCCGACGAGAGCGCCGGCGCCGTGAACACCGGCTCGAACGCCGAGGTCTTCCCCGAGCCGCGCATCCAGTGGATCGACTACGTGAACCAGCATCCGGGCTACACGGGGCCGCCCGCGGGCTACGAGCCGCACCTGGTCGGCAACGCCTTCAATCACTTCCAGCTCTGGACGCTCAACCAGGACGGCACCGCCGAGGAGACGCTCAATCACATCGGGCGGCAGGAGCTGTTCGACTTCGTGGACGAGAACCGCTCCGACGACCTCAACGTGATCGACCACGTCGGCTTCGATCCAGTGGTCAGCAATCAGGCCGCGATCACCGCCTTCCACCAGGTGCGCGAGGACCCGCTCGTCGCCGGCTCCTACTGGGGCATCGATTGCCGCGAGTTCGACACACACGCCTCCGGGCAGATCGTGCGCATCACCGGCGCGCCGAGCCTGAACGCCAACGAGATGGTCGTGACCTACGTGACCCACCGCGATACGCAGGCACCCACGCTCACGCCCGGGCCGAACCACAGCGGCCTCTACCGCAGCCCGCTGCCGCTCGGCGACGGCCAGACGATCGCCGTCCACACCGCCAACACGAAGAAGGAGCAGAACCTCGGCACCTCCACGGCGCCGCGCTCGCGCTTCGACTTCCGTCTGAAGGAGCTCGTCCCCGCCGCCAACGGGCACCTCGTGGCGGGACGCGCGCTGACGGGCGGGATCCGGAAGCGCGTGCAGTACTACGACCCGTTCACTCTTCTCACCTACGACGGGCTCCTGTGGGAGCTCGACCCGGTCGAGGTCGTTGCGCGCGCGGTGCCGCCGCTGACCGGCGAGCCCGCGCTCGCGGGACCCGAGCAGCAGGCCTTGAACGCCGAGGGCGTGCAGGTCTCGGCCCTGCGGCAGTACCTCGAGCAGAACGGTCTCGCGCTGATCGTCAGCCGCGACGTGACGCAGCGCGACAAGAACGATCGCCAGCAGCCCTTCAACCTGCGCGTGCCGGGCGGGGTGCAGACGCTCGGCGCGAGCGGCTGGATCTACGACGTGGCCTACCTGCGCCTCTTCCAGGGCGACCAGATCCGCGGGCTCGTCAACGGACTCTCGAGCGCCGCCGGCGGCCGGCGCGTCCTGGCCCAGCCGCAGCACGAGCCCGCGGATCTGGTCGCCCTGGAAGAGGCGCAGGTAGGC
>JABFRZ010000240.1 GCA_013140785.1 Planctomycetota bacterium
GCCGGGCGGGCGGCCGGACGGCGCGCGCGCTCGAAGGCGTCCCATTGCGCGCGCACGTCGACCTCCGGCAGGGCCAGGAAGCGCGCCAGCTCCGCCAAGCGTGACGAGCGCTCGAGCGGACGCGCGAGCTGTGCCAGGAGCTGAAAGCGCTCCTCCACGGCGTTGGCGAGTTCGCTGCCGCGTTTGTCCGCCAGACCCGCCAGGCACCAATCGAACCACTCGCTGGCGCCCTCGACCGAAGCGCGGAAGGTCGCACTGCCGGCTGGCTCGACGAGTAGGTCGCCCGGGTCGCGGCCCTCGGGCAGGACGGCCACGCGCAGTTCGATCGGCAGCTTCAGAAGCCCCGCCAGAGCGCGGTGGCTGGCCTTGCGTCCGGCCTCGTCGCCGTCGAACACCAGCACGACCGAGCGCGCGCCGGTGCGACGAATCAAGGCCGCGTGCTCGTCGGTCGTGGAAGTGCCCAACACCGCCACCGCATTCTTCCAGCCGGCCTGGTGCGCCGCCATCACATCCGTGTAGCCCTCCACCACCAAGAGCTGGTGCGTGGAGCGAATCGCGCTCGCGGCCAGGTCGAGGCCGAAGATCAGGCTGCCCTTGTGGAAGAGCGGCGTCTCTGGCGTGTTCACGTATTTTGGGCCCTGGACCGCTTCCCCGTCCGAGGCCAGCAGCCGGCCCCCGAAGCCCACCACTCGTCCGAGCCGGTCGCGGATGGGGATCAGCACACGCCCGCGGAAGAAGTCATAGGTTCGGCCGGCGTCGTTGCGCCGCACCAGACCGGCCTCCGCCAGGAGCTCCAGCGGCTTCTGCTCACGCTGCGCCGCATCCACCAGGGCGTGCCCGCCCTCGCTCGCCCAGCCGATGCCAAAGGCCTCGATCGTGGCCTCGCCCAGGCCGCGCCGTTGAAGGTACGCGCGACCGGCCGTGCCTTCGGGGCCGCGCCAGGCCTTGCGGTACAGATCGGCGGCCCAGCGCAGGAGCTCGAAGCGCAGCTCGAGGGCCGCCTCCGCGCCCTTGGCCTGACCGCTCAAGCTGCGCTCGGGCAGCTCCTCGCCGCATTGACGCGCGAGGAGTCGCAAGGCATCGAGGAAACTCAGCCCGTCGAAGCGCTCGACGAAGGACAGGACATCGCCGCCCTCGCCGCAGGCGCCGTAGCAGCGCCAGGTAGCGCGCCGCGGATCGACGGCGAAGGAAGGAGTTCTCTCCTGGTGGAATGGACAGCAGGCCCAATACAACGCCCCGCGCTGGCGCAGCGAGCTGACCCGTTCGCCGATCGTGACTTCGATCGGCGAGCGCAGCTTCACGCGCTCGATGAACTGGCGGAACTCGAGATCCTGCAAGTGAGTGGGGAGGACACCAGCACTCTCCGAAGACGGAGTGCGTCTGGACCGGAAGTCGGGGTCGCGGCGGGGATGGGACGACTCTTCCTAGGCGACGAAACTCGCCTACAGGAAGACGTCTAACGCAGAAATGTGCGAGATCGCGCGCAACGTCGGGCCGCCTGTGAGGTGTTCCAAGGCCCGCCCCGATGGACGTTTGACTGCGCTATCCCTCAACGTCTCAGCTTAACACGGCCAGGCTCGGAAACAAGCGCTGGGTCGCCATTACGCGTTGCCTCGCGTCCCGCGCGCGCGGGTCCCCAGGCGGGTGCGCCAAGCGGCCAAGCGGGAAAGCCGAAGGAGCTCCGCAGGCGGGAGCCCCTCGCCGCGGGCGAGCGGATCCATTCCAGCCTCGCCCAGGAGGGCCAAGGCGTTCGGCCTGCCCCCCATGGGTTCGGCCAGGGCAGCCGCGAGTTGCTTGCGACGGTGCTGGAAGAGCGTGTCCACCAGGGCATCGTAGGCGTGGAGCTCGTCCTCCCCTTCCTCCCCGACCACGCCGACCCCTTCCAAGGGTTCGAACGCGAGGTGGACGACCCGACTCCCGACCCGTGGCCTGGGCCAAAAGAGCTGCGCCCCCACGCCGCGCCCCTGGCGCGCACGGTAGAGCAGGGCGAGACGCGCAGTCAGCCCCCCCCACTCCGGCTCCCCCGGGCCTGCAACGAGGCGGCGCGCGACCTCCTCCTGGACCAACACAGTCAGAGTGCGAGGCGGGTTCGGGAGACGCGCGAGCAGCACCAGGAGCGGGGCCGAGATCGAGTACGGCAGGTTCGAGACCACGTGCCAGGGCCCGTCGCTCGGCAGCTCCGCCACCAGGCTGGGCCCTAGGGCATGCTTCCCAGCCAACGCGTCGGCGTGCAGCCAGCGCACGTTTCCCTGGCCAACCAGCAGGCGGCGAGCCACCGCCAGCAGGCGCGCATCGATCTCGACCGCCAGGAGTTCGAGGCCAAGCGCCGCGAGGTGCATGCTGAGGAACCCGCAGCCCGCGCCGATCTCGAGCGCGCGCGCTCCCGCGGAAAGACCCGCGTCCTCGGCGATCGAGCGAGCGGCATTGGGATCGACAAGGAAGTTCTGGCCCAGGGTCTTGGAGGGTCGGAAGCCGACGGAGTCCAGCTCGGCCCGAAACAGGCTCCACGGCGGTCGCCGGCCGTCAGCTAGCGCGCCCAGGGCATCTTCGTCTGCACTCATGGATCGCTCTGCACGCCTTCCTCGAGCCAGGCGAGCCCCTCGGGTGCGCCCGAGCGCGCGCGCAGCTCCGCGAGCATGCTCTTCAGAGCCGATCTGGCGAGCGCATCTTCCCGGGCCCAGCGCAGTCCGACGGCACGCACGCGCGCACGCACGCCGTCGCCGCGCCCCCAACGCGCGGCCGCGGCCCACAGGTAGGGTTCCGCATCGGCGCACATGCGCGCTCCGAACGAAGGCCCGAGGGTGCGCTTGTCGAGTGTCTGCGCGTGGAAGCGTTGCTGGTTGATCGAGCGGTCGAGCTCGTACGTGGGACGCCACGGCGTGTCGTAGGCGCCCCCCATGACCGAGGCCTTGGCCCCGCCGTAGTCGTCGGGCGCCCCGTCGCGATCCTCGGGCGCCGGGATGCAGGGGAGCACGACGCCATCGACCCACTCCCACACGTTGCCGAGCAGGTCGTAGCAGCCGAACGGGCGGCTGCGTCCGTTCTCGTAGGTGCCCACGTTGCACGGCGAGTTCAGGCCGAAGTCCTTGCCGCCCTGGCGCACCCAAGTGTTGGCGAAGAACTCGCGCCCAGGGCCGCCCCACGGTTTCTGGTAGTCGCGCCGGCCCACCGCCACGTGCAGCCACTCGGTCGGCGTGGGCAGGCGCATGCCGCGCAGCGCGGCCAGCTCCTCGGCCTCGTGGAAGTCCATCCACGCCGGCCAGTCGCCGCGCTCGGGCGCGTCAAGCGCTGCATCATCGCGAAACTCCGCCGCGAGGGCGTTGGCGCGCCGCGCGCGCCCAGGCCAATGGTGCTCGAGGTCGGCGCGCGTGAACTCGAAGCGATCCATCACGATCGCGCGCGTGAGCGACAGATCGCTGTTGGGCAGCAGCGTGCAAGCCGCCGGCGGCACGAAGCTGAGGCGTTCGAGCTCGTACAGCGCGCGAGCCGCGGAACCGCCCTCGTCGGAGCGCGCGCACGCAGCCAACAGAGCCAGCAGGGCCAGCGCTGCCTGGGCTTGGGCACTGCCGACCTGCGTCGCGCCCGCCCTCATTTCGCCCCACCCCCGGCCGATCGAGGCCGCGGCCAGGAACGGTTCGCTGCCGGTGCGACGGCCCGTTCCGCTATCGCTCCGCGCCCGACTCGTCGAGGACGAAGATCTCGACCCGACGGTTGCGGCGCTTGTTCTCGACGCCTTGGTTGGGCACCACCGGCTCGGCCGGGCCAAAGCCGGCGACCACGATCTTCGGCTCCTGCAAGCCGCTGGCAGCCAGCAGTGCGGCGACCTCGACCGCACGCGCGGCGGAGAGCTGTATGTTGCCGTGCGGGAAGCGCTCGATGGTCGTGGCACGCTTGACCGGGTCGCTGTCGGTGTGCCCGCGCACCCAGATGCGCTGATAGGGCTGCTCGGAAATCTGCTGCGCGACCTTCTGCAGGAGCACCTTGCCCTCGGGCTTGATTTCATCCGAGCCCGAATCGAACAGCACCTCGTCGGTCACGCGCACACCGTAGCCGCCCTCGACGCTCAGGAACTCCACATCGCCCGGGGCCGCGCCGGACGACGTGCCGATCTGCTCGGTGAGATGGCGCAAGCGCTCCAGGCGCTCGTCGATCTCCTTGGTGGCCGCCGACTCGATCGGTTTGCCCTGGTAGAGCTCGAGCTCACCGCGCAGACGCGCGTTCTCGGCCTCCAGCTGGCCATGAAATGAAGACAGGTCCTGGTACTGGCGCTGGAAGTACTTCGCTTCGCCCAGGGCCTCGTCGTAGCGCTGCGGCGCGACGCAGGCGCCACCGAGGAGCAAGCCGAGTTGCAGGGCGCAGGTGAGGGTGATTTTCATCCCGAGTTTCTCTTCCGGTGTCTCTTCCGAGTGTCTGAGAGCGCGGTGTCCGAGGGCGAGATGGCAAGCTGGTGAGGCACGCTGGGGTGTCACCGGGGCGAGCCGAGCCCGCCTCGCGGGCCTAAGGAATAGAAAAGCGCCCGGCCCGGAGCAAGTGCGGATTCGGCGCCGCGTGCGCCGCGCGGTCCTACTTGCCGCCGCCGAAGAGGTCGGCCAAGCCGCTCGCGAACGCGCTCGGCTCCTTGGTCATCCCGATCACGACCGGGATCGCGAGCAGGAGGACGACGGTCGTGAGGATCGCCAGCGTGCGCACGAGCATGCCCTCGTTCGGCTCCAAGGCCGCGGGCGCCGAGCGCCGCAGCGGTGTGGCCAGCGGAGCCTCGTCCTCGTCCTCGGCCACCTCCTCGAGCGCAACCTCGCCCAGGTCCTCGACGTCCTCCTCGAGCAAGGTATCCATGTCGGAGATCTCCTCCGTGGCCATGCCCGTCTCTTCGAGCTGCAGGTCGTCCTCGAACACGAGGTCCTCGCCGGCGCCGCCGAGATCGACGACTTCGCCGCCCATCAGCTCCTTCCTGAGGTTCTCGACGTCCGCACGGCGCAGCTTCATCGTGTCGCCCTCGCGGAAGGCGCGGATCTCGCCCTCGGACACCAGACGCTTGAGCTCCTCCTCTTTCAGGTTGAGCTGGTTCAGGGCCTCGTCGAAGCTGAAGAAATCTTGCTCGGGCACCGGCAGGGCTCCGTAGGGGACCAGTATCGGGGGACTACTCGTCGGACGTGGCGCCCGCTCCGCTCTCGGCAAAGCGTCGCGCCAGGTCCTTGAACTTGATCTCGGACTTGTCGTTGAAACCATCG
Source organism: Planctomycetota bacterium (assembly GCA_013140785.1). Taxonomy (GTDB): domain Bacteria; phylum Planctomycetota; class UBA1135; order UBA1135; genus JABFRZ01. The sequence continues at coordinate 5,229 of JABFRZ010000240.1, forward strand.
ACTTGCAGATCGAGGTCGAGGTTTCGGGCGCCGACCCACTTGATGTTCGAGGTGCTCGAGGTACCGCCCTGGGCGGTGTACACGGAGATGTGGCGGCTCTGCGTGTCGATCAGATAGAGGAGCGACCCCCCCGTCACGTCCACGCCCGTCACCGCGATCATCTGGCTGTTCGAGTCGGAAGTCCCGAAACCCGGAGAGATGCCAAACCCGGGCTGGGGCGTGGAGGGCGCCTGGGGAGCAGGGTTCTTCGACTCGGCCACCAGGCCGAGGCAGATCAAGGCCAGACCGGCGCACAGGACCCAGGCCGGGGCGGTTCGCGCTTCGATTCCCTTCATGATGTGCCTCCTATCCTAGCCGTCGGCGCGGGTTGCGGAAAGCGCGGCGGACCGGCGAGGGTCGCCAGCAGGTCCATCAGTGAGACGAGTCCGCGCGGCGCGCGCAGGCTGCCCACGATGGCCAGGCGTTGTCCGGCGCCCTGCAGGCGGGCCACGGCTCGATCCAGCGGCAAGTCGGTGGAAAGCTCCAGGACAGGGCGGAGGCACGCATCCAGAGGTGCGCCCACCTCCTGCCCGAGCACGTCGAGCTGGTGCAGGTACCCCACCACCACGCGCCTCTTGTCGGGCCCGCTGCGCAGCGCGGGCAAGCGCGTGAAGCCCGAGCGCACGACCGCCGCGCGCGCCGCGGCCTCGCCCTGATCGAGGTCCACCCCCTCGACGCGGTCCCACGGGATGGCCACGCGCGCGAGCGGCGTGTGGCGCAGGACGAGGACATTGTGGGCGAGTTCCTCGGCCTGGGGCGCGAGCGCCCCCGTGCGCCGGCTCTCGGCCAGGAGCTCGACCATCTCCTCGCGCCGCAGGATGCGCGCGAAATCCTCCTGGCGCAGGCCGAGCAGACGCTCGAGCACGAGCGCGAGCTGCGCCAGCGGCCAGGCGAGCGGGCTCGCCAGCCAGCGGAAGACCCGGATCACCGGCGCGACCAGCCCGAGCAGGGTGTGCGGCCGGCGGCGAAAGAGATCCTTCGGGATCAGCTCCCCGAACAGGAACACCACCGGGGTGACCACCAATGCGGCCGCGAGCTCGAGTACGGCGGCCGGGAGCGGCGAACGCGCGAGGGTTCCCTCGGTCATGTGCGTGAGCAGCTCGAGCATCCCGTTGCTGCCGATCATCAGCGTGATCAGGAGGCCCGCGTCGTCGCGCATGAGGCGCGCGAGCTGGCGCGCGGAACGCCGGCCCTCCTGCGCTTCGGCCTCGAGCCGCACGCGCGACACCGAATAGACCCCGGTCTCCGCGCCCGAGAAGATGGCTGCGCACAGGAGCAGGCCAGCCGCGGCCAGGAACACGATCCACAGGCTCATGGCGCCGCGCCCTCCGCGGCGGGCGTGAGTGCGCGCACGCCGATGTCCACCATGAGCACGCGCCGGCGCCGCACCTCGTGCACCTCGAGCTCGAGCTCGCCCACGCGCACCTGGTCGCCGACGCGCGGGATGCGCCCGAGCAGCGCGCTCACGAAGCCGCCCACGGTCTCGAACTCGCGCGGCACGATCTCGAGGCCGAAGGCCTCGTTCCACTCGCGGATCGGCAGGCTTCCAGGCACACGGAAGCGCCCGCCGTCCAGCGTCACGACCTGCGGTGCGCGCTCCTCGCCCTCCACGCGCAGGTCGCCCAGGATGTGCTCGAAGGCGTCCTCGGTCGTGACCACCCCGGCCGTGCCGCCGTATTCGTCCACCACCACCGCCTCCGAGGTCCCGTCGGCGCGCAGCCAGCGCAGGAGATCGAGCGCGCCCGCCACCTCGGGCACGAACCGGACCGGCGCCACGAGCGAACGCACGGAGCGCTCGGGCTGCCGCACGAGCTCGCGCAGGCTCACGCGTCCGACGATCTGGTCGAGCTCGCCTTCCACCACCGGCAGCCATGTGAGGCGCGCGCTCAAGGCGGTGCGCGTGACGCGCGCGCGATCCTCGCCCGAAACGTCCAGGAACAATGTATCGACTCGCGGCCGCATGATCTCGCGCACGCGGAGGTCCTCCAGCTCGAGGATGCCCGTCAGGAGGTCGGCCTCGCTCTCGTGCAGCGCGCCCTCGGCCGCCCCGCGCGCCAGCACGCGCGCCAGGACGTCGGGCGTGATCCCGCCCTCGGGCCGGATCCAGTTCGAGAGCGCGCGGTGCACGAACTCGAGCACCCACAGGAGCGGGCGCGTCAGCGGCTGCGTCAGCGGCAAGAGCGCGCGCAGCGCCGGCGCCACGACGCGCGCCACGGCGCGGCGCGCGCGCAAGGCCAGAATCTTGGGCAGGATCTCGCTCCCGAGCAGCAGCGCGACCAGCACCACCAGCCCGAGCGCGAACTCCTGCCAGCCCTCGGCGTCGGGCACGAGCCGACTCGCGAAGCCGAAGTACAGTGTGTTGAGCACCAGATTGGAGAGCAGGATCGTGGCCAGCAGCGCGCGCGGCTCGGCCAGGAGCTCGAGCGTCGCGCGCGAGGCCGTCTTGCGCTCGGCCGGGGTCAGCCCGAACAACGCCGCCTCGGCGGCGCTGAAGAAGGCCGAGCCGGCCAGCAGCCCGCCGACCAGCGCGTACAGCCAGTGGAGCTCGCTCACGGACCCGTCTCGCCGCCCCCCGCGGCGGCCGGTGCCGAGGGCCGGCGCGCCGGGAAGAACAGTTCGGCCCGGAAGAAGTGGTGGGGCTCGCTCTCGATCCGCAGCTGACCGCCGTGGTGCTGCATGGTGGCGTGCACCAGCGCCAGGCCGAGCCCGGTGCCGCGCCCGACCTCCTTGGTGGTGAAGAAGAGGTCGCCGATCTTGCCGAGCAACGCAGGCTCGACCCCCGGCCCGTTGTCGCGCACCGCAAGGCTGACGCCTGCTTCCGTGGCGTACAGGGTGAGCTCGAGCCGCGGGCCGCTCGCTGCGCGTGTGCTCTCCTGCTCCAGCGCGTCGAGCGCGTTGACCAGCAGGTTGAGCACGGCCTGCCCGATGTCGTTGCGCACCCCGTTCACCGCGGGCACGCGCGGCTCTAGGCGCACCACCAGCGCGACTCCCAAGCGCCGCGCACGGTGCTGCACCAACTCGATCGCGTCCTGAGCCACGGCCGCTAGGTCCACGGGCTCGAAGGGTGCCTCGCGCGGCGTGAAGCGCCGCAACCGATTCACGGTCTCGCCGATGCGCGCGAGCCCGCGCGCGAGCAAGTCCAGGTACTGCGCGCGTCGCTCTTTCGCCAGCTCTGGCCGGCGCAGGTCCTCGACCGCGTTCTGCAGGCCGCCCAGCGGGTTGTTGATCTCGTGCGCGATGCCCGCGGCCAGCTCGCCCATGGCCGCCAGACGCCGCTCACGCATCGCTGCGGCCTCCGCGGCGCGCGCCTTCTCGGTGGCGATGCGTACCTCCTCCGACAGGCGCGCGTTGAAGCTCTGGACGGTGGCGCTCATCTCGTTGAAGGAGCGCACCAGCTCGGCCAGCTCGTCGCGCCGTCCCGGCACCGCCAGGCGCACGCCGAATTCGCCCGCGTGCATGCGGCGCGCGCCCTCGGCCAACTGCGACACGGGATCGAGCACGAGCCGCCGCAGCGCCAGGAAAGTCGCGCCCGTGAGCAGCACGGTCGACAGCCCGAACCACGGCAACACGCGCCGCAGCACCGCGCGGTAACCCACGGCCTGGCTCGGCTTGGCGCGGTACCACAGCCCGCCCCACACGCCCTGCTTCACGCGGATCGGCACGGCCCGACCGCCGAGGGCCGGCACCGAGCCACCGGAGCGGATCGCGGCTTGGATCGCGCGCAGCGCCTGCTCGCGCTCGAACCCCGCCGGCCGACCGACGACGCCCACCGGGTTCAGGTCGATGCCGCTGGCGCGGATCGCACCGGTCAAGGCCGAAATGGTCAGGTGCTGGTCCACCAGGATCGCGTCGGCGATGAGGCGCCACGAGTTCCAGCGCAGGATGCTGGCGACCTTGAGGCCCTCGGGCGCGAGCGTACTCTCGATGGTGGCCACTAGGTCCTCGGTCCAGCCCTCCTCTGTGTGCCGGCTCGCGGCCGCCTGCTCGCGGGCCAGGACCACGCCCAGGGCCCCGAACACGACCGAATTGGAGACGAAGACCAGCAGCAGCGCGCGAAAGCGCAGCGAGTGCCTCACGGCTGGCTGAGCGTGCTCATGATCTTCATCAGCGGCAGGAACAGGGCCATCACGATCAGGCCCACGAAGATCGCCATCACGATCAGGAGCGCGGGCTCGAGCACCTTGAAGAAGGCGTCGATGCGGCGCGTGACCTGGTTCTCGTAGGCGTCGGCCACACGCAGCAGCATGCGATCGAGCTCGCCGGTCTGCTCGCCGACGTCCACCATGTTGCACACCAGGTCGTCGAACACGCCGCTCGCCTCCATCGGACGCGAGATGGCCTCGCCCTCGCGCACGGTGCGGCGGATGGTCTCGACCGACTCGGACAACACGTCGTTGCTACTCGTATCGCGCACGATGGCGAGCGCGTCGAGGTGCGGAACGCCGGCCTGTAGGAGGGTCCCGAAGGTGCGCGCGAAGGCCGACGTCAGGGACTGCAGCAGGATCGTGCCGAGCAGCGGGATGCGCAGCATCAGGCGGTGCACCGTGTAACGGTAGCGGCCCGGCCGCCCCACCAGGTATAGGTGCAGGAACACGAGCCCGACGGGCAGGCCGAACACGCCATACCAGTAGCGCACCGCGAACGACGAGATGTCCAGCAGCACCTGCGTCAGCGCGGGCAGCTCGACCCCGAACGAATCGAAGATCTGGCGGAAGCGCGGGATGACGAACACGATCACGGCCGAGATCACGGTGACGGCCACGATCACGATCACCAGCGGGTAGATCAGGGCATTGATCACCTTCGAACGCAGCGCCGCGGCACGCTCGCGGTAGGTGGCCAGGCGCTCCAACACAGTGTCGAGCACGCCCCCGGCCTCGCCCGCGTGCACCATGGCCGCGAACAGTCGGTCGAAGGCGCGAGCGTGCTTCTCCATCGCCTCCGAGAGCGGCGTGCCCGTGGACACGTCCTCCACCAGATCGCCGAGCACGTCCTTGAAGGGCCCGGGGCGCGCTTGGCCCTCGAGGATCGTGAGCGCGCGCACCATCGGGATGCCGGACGAGGACAGCGTCGCCAGCTGCACCGTGAACTCGGTCACCGCCTGGGCCGAGACGCGCCGTCCCTTGGACCGAGCGGCGCCCGCAGCCACGCCCGGAAGCGCCGCCCCGGGCGCTTCCCGCTTGGCCACGCTGCGCTGCAATTTTTTGGCCATGGTGGCGCGGGGAGCCTAGTCGAGCGACGGAGGGGAGACCACTAGTGTCTTCAGAGTTGCATGGTTTCGCGGCGCACTTCTTCGAGCGTCGTGACGCCCTCGAGCACGGCCTTGAAGCCTGCCTCGCGCAGCGTGCGCATGCCGGCCTGGCGCGCGAGCTCGCGGATCGTGGCGGTCGAGGCGCGCTCCAAGATGGCGCGCCGCAGGCTCGCGTCCACGCGCATGATCTCGCAGATGGCGGTGCGCCCGCGGTAGCCGGTGTGGAAGCACTCGTCGCAGCCCTTGCCGTAGTACAGGGTCACGCCGCGCAGCTCCGCGGCCTCGCGACCGAGCTCGCGCAGCACCTCGTCGTCGGCCTGATAGCTGGTCTTGCACGCCCGGCACACGCGCCGCACCAGGCGCTGGGCCACGATGGCTTCGAGCGTGGCCGTGATCAAGAACGGCTCGAGCCCGAGGTCCACCAGGCGCGTGATGGCGCTGGGCGCGTCGTTGGTGTGCACCGTGGCGAAAACCGTGTGGCCAGTCAGGCTGGCCTCGACCGCGACCAAGGCCGTCTCGGAGTCGCGCACCTCGCCAACCAGGATCTTGTCCGGGTCCTGGCGCAGCACCGTGCGCAGCACCTTCGGATAGGTGACGCCGATCTCCTCGTTGATCGGGACCTGCACGATGCCGTCGATGTCGTACTCGACCGGGTCCTCGACGGTGATGATCTTGACCGCCGCGTCGTTGGCAAGATTGAGCATGGCGTAGAGCGTGGTGGTCTTGCCCGAGCCCGTCGGCCCGGTGACCAGCACGATCCCGTGCGGGAGCTGCGTCAACTCCCCCAGGGTCTCGATGTCCTCGGGCGCGAGCCCGAGCGCAACCAGGTCGAGGCTGACCGCCGAGCGGTCGAGCACGCGCAGCACGCAGCCCTCGCCGCCGATGCCGGGCAGCGTGGCCACGCGCAGATCCACCGGGCGCCCGTCGATCGAGAGCGCGATGCGCCCGTCCTGGGGCATCTTGGTCTCGGCGATGTCGAGGTCGCTCATGACCTTGATGCGCGCGAGCAGAGGCGCGGCCAAGTGCACGGGTGGGGCCTCGATCTCGTACAGCGCACCGTCCACGCGGTAGCGCACGCGCAGCTCCTTCGGAAAGACCTCGAAGTGCACGTCGCTGGCGCGATCGGCGATCGCGCGGTGCAAGATGGAATTGAGCAGACGTACCACGGGCGCGCTCTGGGCGGCCTTCTCGGGATCGCTGCCGGCCACAGCCGCGGCCGCGGCGATGGCATCCGCGAGCGAGCCCTCTTCGCCGTAGAATTCCTTGACCTTCGACTTGAGGGTCTCCTGATCGGCCACCGCGCCGTCGATCACGAGCCCGGTCTGGAAAGCCAGGTCCTCGAGCACGGCCGTGTTGAGCGGATCAGCGATGGCCACCTTGAGGCGCCCGCCCGCGAGCTCGAACGGCAGCACGCAATAGGCATGCGCAGTCGAGGCATCGACCTTCGCGAGCGCCTCCGGCGACGGCTTCACGCGCGCAAGATCGACCGCCGCGAGCCCGACTTGCTCGGCCAGAGCCGCGGCGATGTCGGTCGCCTTGCAGTGCCCGAGCGCGACCAGGTGCTGGCCGATCAGGCCGCCGTGCTTGCGCTGCTCAGCGAGCGCTTCCTGGATCTGGGCCTCGCGCACGATCCCGCGCGCCTTGAGGATCTGGCCGATCAGCTTGCGGCCCTTGGTGGACTGGCTCACGCCACGCCTTCCCTGACGCCGGCCAACATGGCGCCGGCCTTCATGCCCCACCACCCAGCCGCAGCTCGAGGTCCTTGGGCTCCTGCGCGGCATCCAGCGCATCCTGACGCTCGATCGCGCCCTTCTGGACCAGCTCGAGCAGGTGATCGTCGAGCGTCATCATGCCCATGCGACGCGAGGTCTGGATGGTGGACTGGATCTTGTGCGTCTCGTTCTTGCGGATCAGGTTGCCGATGGCCGGATTCATCAGCATCACTTCGAAAGCCGCCACGCGCCCCTTGCCGCCCTTGCGCGCCAGCAGCACCTGCGAGATCACGGCCACGATCGAGACCGAGAGCTGCGCGCGGATCTGCTCCTGCTGGTGCGCGGGGAAGGCGTCGATCATGCGGTCCACCGTGCGCGCGCTACCGGTCGTGTGCAGCGTCCCGAACACCAGGTGCCCCGTCTCGGCCGCGGTGATCGCGGCCGAAATCGTCTCGAGGTCGCGCATCTCGCCCAGCAGGATCACGTCCGGGTCCTGGCGCAGCGCGCGCCGGATGGCCTCGGGGAAGTCGGGCACGTCGGCTCCGATCTCGCGCTGCGTCACCAGGCCCTTCTTGTGGCCGTGGTAGTACTCGATCGGATCCTCGACCGTGACGATGTGGCGGTCCTG
>JABFRZ010000019.1 GCA_013140785.1 Planctomycetota bacterium
GGCGACGTCCTTGTGCCCGAGCAGCTCCTGGACCGTGCGGATGTCGCTGCCGCCTTCGAGCAGGTGGGTCGCGAAGGAATGGCGGAACGTGTGGCACGTGGCGCGCTTCGCGATGCCCGACGCGAGGACCGCGCGGCGCACGGCGTGCTGGACGACGGTCTCGTGCAGGTGGTGGCGGCGCTTCTCGCCCGCTCGGGCTCGACGTAGGCGCGCGTGGCGGGGAAGACCCACTGCCAGGGCCACTCGCGGCCGGCGGAGGGGAGCTTCTTCGCGAGCGCGCCGGGGAGCTCGACCCAGCCTGCGCCGCTCGCGAGGTCGCGCTCGTGCTGGGCCCGCACGCGCTCGAGGTGCGTGGCGAGCTCGGACTTGATCGAGACGGGCAACATCGTCGCGCGGTCCTTGTCGCCCTTGCCGCGCCGGACGGTGATCTGGTTCTGGCCGAAGTCGACGTCCTTGACGCGCAGGCGGCAGCACTCGAGCAGGCGCAGACCAGAGGCGTAGAGCAGGGTCGCCATCAGGCGTGGTTCGCCGTCCATGCGGGCGAGCACGGCACGCACCTCGTCGCGCGTGAGCACGACCGGAAGGCGCGCGGGCGTCTTGGCGTGGACGAGGTCGTCGAGCCACGGCAATTCGATGCCGAGAACCTCGCGGTAGAGGAAGAGCAGCGCCGCGAGTGCCTGGTTCTGCGTCGAAGCCTCGACGTGCCGGCGGGTCGCGAGCGCGTTCAGGAAGGCAGTGAGGTGCTCGGCGCCGAGCGCGGCAGGGTCGCGCCGGCCGTGGAACTCGTGGTAGCGGCGCATCCACCCCAGATAGGCCTCCTCCGTGCGCGGGCTGAAGTGACGCAGGCGCATGGCTTCGCGCGCGCGCTCGGAGAGGCGCGGAGGCGGGGTGGCTCCAGCGACGGGAGCAGGGAACGGAGGCCGAGATTCGAGCGGGTCCTCGCACACGAGGCAGGCTCCGCCGAGCCCCCCCGCCTGTCGGAGGGAGTCCACCCTGAAGAAGCCCACGGTGCGTTCGAACACGACCGCGCGCGCCATCGATGAGGCGAAGCGGGTGATGAGCGGGCTGCTTGCGAGCATCAGCGACATCCGAGCCTGTCCCCTCCTACACTCCCATGAAACCTGACCGAGTGTCAGTCGGTGGTCCCCACTGTAAGCGAACTCCGGCCGGCCCGGTCGTGCGTCCGGTCCTCGGCCCGGTCGCTTTGGTGGCGCACGCGCTGCTCGGCCGGCTGGTGTCTTGACATCGAAGACCGCCGAGGAGCTCGCCTGTTGCTCGCGTTGCGCCGTTTTCTCGGCGCAATGCGAGCGGGGCCCTAACCGGGCGAAGGGCGCGCGCCTCGAACTCCGTAGTTGCGGAGATGGCTTGCCCGCGGCGAAACGAGCCTGGACAATGCGCAGCGGATCCGTGGAGGGGCCGTCCGAATCCCCCGTCAGGATCCATCGAGAAGAACGGATGTCTCCACCGGTACTCCCTGCCAGCGTCCGGCGCCGCGCCGTGTTCCAGCTGTGGCTCGCGAATCTCGCGCTGGGGACGATCGTGGGGCTCAACTATCTGGTGCACGTGCCCGAGGCGCGCGGGCTGAAGGTGTGGGCGTTTGCGCTGCCGGCGCTGCTCTCGTCGGTGCTGACGCTCACGCTCGTGCCGGCCGGGCTGTTCGTGCTGGCCGCGCATTTCGTGCGCTCGACCAACTTGCTCGGCACGGTGCAGGCCGCGTTCTGGACGCTGTTCCAGGTGCTGCTGTTCGCCGACACGCGCATCTACAACATCTTCCGCTATCACTTCAACGGCCAGGTCTTGAACCTGGTGTACACGCGCGGCTCGGAGGACACGCTCCACCTCGGTTGGCAGGTTTGGACGACCGTCATGGCCGGGCTGACCACGATGGTCGCGCTGCAGAGTTTCCTGTGGAAGCGCGCGCTGCGCAGCGCCGAGGCGGCCAGCGCGCTGTCCGCGCGTCGCGGGCTCTTGCGGCCGGCGCTGGTGTGGGGCGCGGTGCTGCTGCCGAGCGTGCTGCTCGAGAAGACGCTGTACGCCTCGGCCCACCTCGGGCGCGACGGCGAGATCACGCGGCTCGCGCGGCTCTTCCCGCTGTACGCGCCGGTGTCGATGGAGGACATCGCCAGCAAGGTGCTGGGCCTGGCGCCGACCCGGCCCGAGCCGGTGGAGCTGACGGGCTTCGAGCTGGACTATCCGCTGGCGCATCCGCGCACGCCCACCGATGGGCCGCGGCCGAACGTGCTCGTCTTGGTGGTCGATTGCCTGCGCCGCGACATGCTCGCGCCCGAGACCATGCCGAACGCCTCGGCCTGGGCCGCGCGCGGAAGCCGGCGCTTCGAGAATCACGTCAGCGCCGGCAACTCGACGCGCTACGGGATCTTCGCGTTGCTCTACGGCCTGCACGGCTCCTACTGGTTCCCCTTCCTGGCCGAGCGCCGCGGCCCGGTGCTGATCGACGAGCTCGCGCGCCGTGGCTACGAGTTCGGCATCTTCGGCAGCGCCTCGATGAACTATCCCGAGCTGCGCGCCACGGCCTGGTCGGGCATCGAGGAGAGCGTGCACGACGACTTTGCGCCGCCCGAGCCCTGGCGCCGCGACGAGCTGGCGGGCGCGGCGCTCGAGCGCTGGCTGGTAGAGCGCACCGGTGCCGCCGCGCCGTTCTTCGGCTTCGTGCTGCTCGACTCGCCGCACCAGGTCTACAGCCACCCGCCCGGGCGCACGCCCTTCACGCCCTCGGCTCCCGACCTCGACTACATGGCGATGACGCGCAACGAGGGCCCGCCGCCCGCGGTGCTCGAGGCCGTGCGCAACCGCTACAAGAACGCGGTGCACCACGCCGACGCGGTCCTGGGCGGGATCCTGACGGCGCTGGCGCGCGCGGGCCACGCCGACGACACCTGGGTGATCGTCACGGGCGATCACGGCGAGGAATTCCGCGAGTGCGGCTTCTTCGGGCACACCAGCGCCTACACGCCGCAGCAGCTGGAGGTGCCCTTCCTCATGCGCGGCCCCGGGATCGAGAACGGCGTCGAGCAGCGGCCGTCGTCGCACGCCGACTTCGCGCCCACGCTGCTCGAGACGCTCGGCGCCGACCCGGCCTTGCGCGGCTCGTGGTGCCTGGGCGAGAACCTGTTCGCGCTCCCGGAGCGACGCAAGCGCGTGCTATCCGGCTGGAACGAGCTCGGCGTGTGGACCGAGGGCGCCGTGCTGCGCGTTCCGCTCGCGCGCCTCGAGTTCGACGTCGAAGTCTACGACTACGCCTGGAACGTGGTCGCGGACGACCTGCCCGTGCTGCAGGCCGAGCGTGGGACGCTCGAGCAGCTCGGCGCCGAGTGCAACCGCTTCCTGCGGAGGCCGGCGGTAGATTGAGCGCCCGCCGCCGGCGCCATTGAAGGGACTCCTCGCCACACTCCTCGCGCTGGGTTCCTTCTTCGCGACGCACGCGCTGCTCGGGCGCGCCTTGGAGACGCGTCCGGACCTGCGCCTCCTTCCCGACAGCATCGAGGCCCAGAAATTCGCGCACTTCCGCGCGCACGCCGACGAGTACGACCTGGTCTACGTGGGCACGAGCCGCGTTTTCCGCGGCTTCGACCCGGCCACCTTCGACCAGACCCTGGCCGAGCTCGGGCACCCGTTGCGCTCGTACAACTTCGGGCTGGTCGGGATGGGCTATCTCGAGCAGCGCTTCATCGTGGACTGGATCCTGGCGCTGCGGCCGGCGCGGCTGCGCTGGCTCCTGCTCGAGCCGTGCGAACGCTCGGCGCCCTGGATCGCGCGGCCGATCGCGCTCGGCCACGCGAGCACGCTCACGCTGCGCGACGTCGCCTGGCACACGCCGGCCATTGCGGCCCTCGGTCTGCGCGCGGCTTGGCGTTCGGACCAAAGCCCCGCCACCAAGCTGCGCTACGTGCGCATGCACCTCCTGCACGCCGCCCACCGACTGTGCAACCTGGGTGTCGGCGCGGGTTTGTTGGCGCGGCTGCTCGCGCCGCTTCGTCTGCCTGCGCTCTTGCCGGCCGGCTTCGAGGGCCGCGCGGAGGCGCCCACGCCGAGCGATTCGAACGAGGTGCGCGTGGCGGCGCCCGAGCCCGAGTCGAGCGCGACCTCCGACTTGCCGTGGCGGACCCAGACGGCGCTGGCCGAGCGCGCGCGCGCGGCCGGCGTCGTGACGCGCTTCGTGATCCCACCGACGAGCAAGCCACTGCTCGTGTTCAAGCAGGCGCGCGACAGCGGGGCCCTGCCGAACCTGCGGGTCTACCCGCTGTCCACCTTCCCCGAGATCCTGGCCAGCCAGCGCACCTACTTCTACGACCCCGATCACATGAACGCGCGCGGCGCGGCGCTGTTCACGCGGCGGTTGGCGACCGATCTCGCCCCGGATCTCGAGCGCGAGCGGTAGGACGACGCGATGCTGTTCGTCGAGTTCGCCTTCCTGCCGTTCTTCCTGACGGTCCTCGCGGTCCACTGGCTGCTGCGCAGCAACACTTGGCGCAAGGCTTGGCTGCTGGCGGCGGGCTGCTATTTCTACGGCTGTTGGGACTGGCGCTTTCTCGGGCTGGTCGCGTTCTCGACGCTGCTCGACTACGTGGTCGCGCTGAACCTCGAGCAGCCGGGAGCGCGCCGGAAGCTGTGGCTCTCGTGCACGCTGGCCGGCAACCTCGGACTGCTCGGCTTCTTCAAGTACTTCAACTTCTTCCTCGATTCGGCGGTGACCTTCCTGGACGCGCTGGGTCTCCAGGCGCACCGTCCGACGCTCGCGATCATCCTGCCGGTCGGCATCAGCTTCTACACCTTCCAGACGCTGAGCTACACGCTGGAGGTCTACTACGGGCGGCTCGAGGCGCGGCGCAGCCTGCTCGACTTCGCGACCTTCGTGAGCTTCTTCCCGCAGCTCGTCGCCGGACCGATCGTGCGCGCGAAGGACTTCCTGCCGCAGCTCGACGAGCCGCGCGTGTGGGCGCGCGTGGACGTGCGCGCGGCCCTGACGCTGTTCCTGATCGGCTTCCTGAAGAAGGCCTGCGTCTCGGACAACCTCGCGCCGCACGTGGACCGCTTCTTCGCGGCCCCGACCGAGTTCGACGCGCTCTCGGCCTGGATCGCCGTACTCGCCTACGCCGTGCAGATCTACTGCGACTTCTCGGGCTACACCGACATGGCGCTGGCCTGCGCGGCGCTGCTCGGCTACGAGCTGTGCCTGAACTTCGCGCGCCCGTACTTCGCGCGCAACGTGGCCGATTTCTGGCGGCGCTGGCACATCAGCCTCTCGACCTGGTTGCGCGACTACCTGTACGTGCCCATGGGCGGTAGCCGCTGCGCGCGCTGGAAGACGTACCGCAACCTGATGGCGACGATGTTGCTCGGAGGCCTTTGGCACGGCGCGAGCTGGAACTTCGTGATCTGGGGCGGCCTGCACGGCGCGGCCCTGTGCGCGCTGCGCCTCTGGAGCGAGAGCATGCCCCGCGCCGAGTCTGCGCGCCAATCGCTCGCGCGCACGCTGCTCGCCACCGCTTTCACGTTCGTGTTCGTGTGCTTCTGCTGGATCTTCTTCCGCTCCCCGGATCTCGCCAGCGCGCTCGTGACCGCACGCAGCTTCGTGCTGCTCGACGCGCCTGGCACGCAGAGCCTGGGAGCGCCGTTGCTCGCGCCGCTCGCCGCGCTCGCGCTGCTGCACGGACTCGCGCATTCGCCCTGGGGCGGGCACCTCGCGCGGAGCTGGCGCGCCCTACCACTGTGGGGCTTCGCCTCGGCCTACGGCGTGGCCGCGGCCCTGGCCATGGCGCTGGTCCCGGCCAGCTCGCGGCCGTTCATCTACTTCCAGTTCTGAGCGCGGGACCCGCGCGGACGCTCAGGGGCGCACGCGCCAGAACTCGAGATGGCCGGCGCGCTGCGGCTCACCATAGCGTTCGCGGAAGAGACGAACGAAGGGCTCGTCCAGCAGGCGCTCCGGGTCGAAAAAGACCGTGTCGATGCCGCGTCGATCGATCACGTCCTCGACGGGGTGCTGGCCGCGCTTGTGCCTGGCCGAAGGCACGAGGCTGTAGACCGGGCGGTCGAGGTAGATCGAGTAGTGCCACCCGAGCGAAGCCGCCAGGCGCGCGTCGGGTCCGACCGCCGCAGTGAGTGTGACCGACGCTGCGCGCAGGCTCTCGTGTCGCTCGCGCAATCCATCCCAGCCTCGGCGGGGATCGAGATCGCTCGCCGTGACGAGGGCGAGGGCGAGGGCCAGCGACGCGCGGGCCGGCCCCTCGCCGATCCCGCGCGCGAGCGTTCGGCGCAGCGTGTCCACGGCGGAAGGCAAGGCGAACACGTAGAGCGGCAACGCGTAACGCCCGATCACCTCGAGCGAGATCGAGACGGTCGCGAGCAAGCCCAGCAGCACGAAGCTGTCCACCTCACGATGTCGCAGCGCGGCAGCCAGCGCGCCGAATGCGACCAGAGCGCCGACGATCCAGCTCGTCGCCGTGGTCGCGTCGTCGGACATGCGCTTGCCTAGCGTCGTGACGATGACCACGAGGTTGTGGCCGACACGCTCGAGCAGCTCGCTCAACGACAGCACCGGCGAGCTCGGATCGGACGGGTCACTGTGCAGCAGTGCGACCGAGTAGGAGTGGACGAAGGTCTGATCGACCGGCAGTTGCGGCCGATTGTTCGCATTGCGGAGCGACCAGGGCAACAAGACGAGCAGTGGGACCACCAGCGGAGCCAAGCAGCGTTGGCGCACGAAAGCCAGCCAGCCCTGGCGCTCGCCGGCACGCCAGCGCGCACACAGCCGCGCACAGACGATGGCCGGCGCGAGCAAGACATTGACCGCGCGCACGTAGGCCGACAGGCCGACGAACACACCGACCAGCACGTCGCGGCCGGCGCTCGGGCGGCGGCCGGCCCAGCGCTCGAGCAACAGGCCGACGAAGAGCAGCGCGGTACCCGGCATGTCGGACATGACACGGTTGCAGAAACGCTCGAAGCCCGGGTTGAGCCAGAGTGAAGCCGCCAGCGCGAACGCGAGCAAGGGCCCGAGGCGTCCGTGGTGGTAGGCGAAGACGCACGCGACCGCGAGCACGCCGAAGGCTGCGACGAACAGATTGAGCGCGTGGAAGTCGAGCCCGCGCCACGCGAGCAGCGGCAGCAGCAGGGTGGGAAAGCCCGGCGGTCGCAGCACGAACGGCTGGCCCAGGTAGGAGTAACCGTCGCCGGCGAGCATCGACTTCGCGCACAGCAGGTACACGGAGGCGTCGTTGGTCTGACCGTTCGCCTCGTACCACGGATGCACGAACCAGGCGAGGCTGAGCGCGCAGGCCGCGACGAGCAGGACGAGCACCAGCGTCGCGCGCCGATTCCACGCCACCGCCGGGCTCACCAAGCCGGCCTCCTCGCCGGCGCGGCGGACTCGAGCAGGCCGCAGCGGCGAGGCGTGAGCAGCCGATGAGCCGGAGCGGCGAGAACGAAGAGCGTCGCGAGCATGTCCCCCCTCCCGGGCTCGGCCAGGATACTCTCGCAAGTGATTCCGCGGGCCGCCTTCAGCGCGCAGAGAGCCGCCCCGTACAGCTCGACGTAGCTCTTGCCGCGTTCCCAAGCGAAGTCCTTCGCCATGGCGCGCGCCAAGACTCGGGATCGCGGATGGTCACGCGGCCACGGCCGAGGAAGGAGCGAGCAGAGGAACTCGCTCCTGTGGAAGATCAGGCCCTGCTCCCGGAAGCGGGGCCTGCCAGCACGCGGCCGTTCATCCACTTCCAGTTCTGAGCCGCTTGCCCGCGGAGGCGGGCCTGGTCAGGGAAGAACCAGGCGGCTGTTTCTTTGGAAGCACGGCGGGAGTGCCGCTGCGCTCTCCCCGGTTCCGCTACTGGATGCGCCCGACGAGCGCCGTGGGCGCGACGTTGCTGACGTTCGTGACGCCGCGGCCGCGCTCCCACAGGAAGAAGGCGTGGTGCAGCGTGCGGTCCTTGAGGAAGCACAGCGGATCGCCGGGCGCCAGCGCGGGGATCTGGATCGCGATCGAGGCGCGCCCGGCACCGTCGAGCCGGCCGCGGTAGCGGCACAGGTCGAAGTAGGGATCGGCGCGGCGATCGAGCGGGATGCGCTTGCCGGCGAGCCGGAAGCCGGGCGAGGAGCCGGTGAGCGAGCCCCCCAGGAACCAGGCCTTGCCCGCGTTCGCGGGGCCCGCGTCGAGCTCGAGCGTGAGCGTGCCGCCGCTCTCGAGCTCCATCTGAGCGTGACTCGCGTGCAGCGTGGCACGCGTGGCGCCGGACAAGTCGAAGGTCGAGAGCTCTCCGAGCGTGTGCTCGACCGGCTTGGCGGTCGTCTGCACGACGAGCGTCTTCTGGTCGACCGCGAGGCTCGCGCGGGAGAACGAGCACAGGCTCGGGAAGGGTGCGGGGATCTCGCCGAGCTCGCCCCAGCTCGCGACGTCGAAGACGCGTAGCTTGCCCCCCTGCGTGACGTACATGCGCTCGTCCGAGAACCCGAGGGCGGACGGCCGCTCGCCGTGGAAGCGGAGCCCTGCGCCTGGGACCCAGCTCGTCCCGACGCGCTCGAAGACGCGGTATTGCAACGTGAGCAAGTCGACCGCGCACATTCGTTCGCCGTCGAGCGCCGGGAGGTCCCAGTAGGGCGCGAGGTGCAGCTCCTCGTTCCACGTCGCGCCGTTCCGGTGCAGCACGCGCACCTCGCCGCCGAAGCACGGGACCATCAGGTTCGAGCCGTCGATGTCCGGGCGGATCGGGAAGGTCATCGGGAACTCCTGCATCAGGGCCCAGGTCCCGTTTCCCTGACGCTGCAGGAGGTCGAGAGCGGACTCCGTGGTCACCGCCATCCAGTCGCCCGAGAGCGCCGCGAACAGACCGAAGCCGTTGCCCGTGACGTGGGCAGGCCGCGGGATCTCTTCGGCAACCCACTGGCGCGCGGCGACGCGGTGGTAGAGCAGAACGCGCTCCCTGGCGCCCACGAGCACGCGCCCCGCGTCCACGTCGAGGCAGTCCGCCAGGTCGAGCGAGTCGGGCACGAACGGCGTGCGCGGATACGGGGCGAGGCGCCCGTCCTCGATCCAGTTCAGGCCCTCGCGCAGGTAGACGCGCACGAAGGTGTTCTCGCCGTCGCGGGTGTCCCGGACGGCGAGCACGTCGCCGCCGACGGCGAGGGACGGGCCGAAGAACTCGCCGAAGCGCTCGATCGCTCCAACGTCGCGCGGAGGCCAGAAGATGCTGGTGAACTCCTGGGCGTGGACGGGGAACGCGAACGCCAACAGGAGCGACGGACGGAAGAGGCTTCTCACGCGAGAACTCCAGGGATGGGGATGCACCACGAAAACCTACCCCCACCTCTCGGCCACGGCCGGACCTTTCGTGACTGCGCCGAGAGTCGCCCGGCGAGGCCGAGCGACTCGGCCGGCGCAACGTCAGCGCGCGCTCAACCGCCCGTACAGCTCGACGTAGTTCTTCCCCTGCCGTTCCCACGAGAAGTCCTTGGCCATGCCATTCTGTTGCAGCGCACGCCAGGCGTCGGGGTCGCGGAAGGTCTCGAGGCCGCGGGCGAGCGCGCCCTCGAGGGCGCGTGCGGAGAACTCGTCGAAGAGGAAGCCGGTGCCCTTCTTCGTGGCGCGGTCGAAGGGCTCGACCGTGTCGGCGAGGCCACCGGTCCGGCGCACGATCGGCGCGGTGCCGTAGCGCAGCGAGTACATCTGGTTCAGGCCGCAGGGCTCGTACAGGGACGGCATCAGGAAGAAATCGGCGCCCGCCTCGATCCAGTGCGCGAGCTCGTCGTCGTAGCCGGCCCAGAACGAGACCTTGCCCGGGTGGGCGCCGTGCAGCCGATGGAAGTACTGCTCGTAGCGCTCCTCGCCGCTGCCGAGGACGCACAGGCGCACGTCGTGCTTCAGCAGGCCGGGCAGCACCTCGGGCAGGAGCTCGAAGCCCTTCTGCGCGGTCAGGCGCGAGACGATGCCGAAGACCGCAGCATTGCGCGCGGGCACGAGCTTCATGCGCTCGAGCAGCTGATCGCGGCAGATGCGCTTGCCACCCAGGTCCTTGGCCGAGTAGCGCTGCGGGATGCGCGTGTCGCTGGCCGGATCCCACTCGGCGTAATCCACGCCGTTGACGATGCCCACGATCGAGTCGGCGCGCGCGCGCAAGAGATCCTGCAGGCCCATGCCGAAGTCCTGGGTCTGGATCTCGCGCGCGTAGGTCTCGCTGACGGTGGTGAGCGCGTCGGCGTAGATCACGCCGGTCTTCAGGTAGTTGAGCTTGCCGGCGGAGAGGTCACCCTGGTGCAAGAGGTGCGCGTGCGCGCCGAAGCCGAGCTCGTGCAGGCTGTCGGAGGGGAACACGCCCTGGTAGCCGATGTTGTGGATCGTCAGCACCGTCTTCGTGCGCGCGAAGAGCTTGTCCCACGCGTAGGCGGCCTTCAGGTAGAGCGGTGCCAGGCTCGTGTGCCAGTCGTTGCAGTGCAGCACGTCGGGCGCCCACTGCAGCCACTGGCACAGCTCCAGCGCGGAGCGCGAGAAGAGCCCGAAGCGCACGTGCTCGTCCTTGTCCCAGGTGTAGATCGCCTCGCGCCCGAAGAGCTCGGGGCAGTGCACGAAGAGCACGTCGGCGGTGCTGTTCGGCAGCTTGGCCGTGACCATGGAGTAGCTGTAGTCGCGTCCGCCGAAGCCGAGGCGCATGCCGGAGAGCTTCGCGTGCGGCCGGAAGCTCCCCTGGCCGCGCTGCACACGTCCGTAGAAGGGCATCAAGAGCTTCACGTCGTGCCCGCTCGCGGCCAGGTAGCGCGTCAGCGCCGCAGCCACGTCGGCGAGCCCGCCAGTCTTCGCGAAGGGCACGACCTCGGCCGCCAGCATCAGGATCTTCATGCGCGCCGGAAGCTAATGTCCGGTCCCACAAGTATCGAGAACGATCCGCCGCGCTGGATCGCCGCCGGCGCGCGCGGAGCCAGTCCTGGCCCGAGGTCGATGCGGAACCCACTGGCCGCGGTAGGCTGTGCACCGAGCCGCTCCATGAAGGTCCTCGCCGCCCTGCGCCCGCTCGTACTCGCGCTCCAACTCTGCCTGTCGAGCTGCGCCACGACCGGTATCGCCGACAGCTGGGTCGATCCCGAGCTCACCGCGCTGCCGTGCTTCGAGCAGGTCTTCGTGGCCTACCTCGGCGGCGACGCGGCCGCGCAAAGGGTGGCCGAGGACGCCATGGCCGCTCAGCTCGCGACCAGCGCACCCGCCACGCGCACCGTCAAGTGCTACGAGCTCTACCCCGACGCGCGCGAGGTCGATCCAGCGTCGATCCGCGCCGAGCTGCGCGCGGCCGGCTGCGACGGCGCGGCGATCCTGCACCTCGCGCGCATCGAACAGCAGCTCTCCTCCTCGCCCGGCGTCTACCCGAGCTACCACCGTTCCTTCGGCCGCTACTGGGGCTGGGCCCACGCCCCGCCGGCCGAGGTGCGCACGGACGAGATCGTGCACGTGGTGACGAGCGTCCACTCCCTGGTCGAGGACAAGCTGCTGTACTCGGCGCGCAGCGAGACGTTCAACCCGCGCTCGACCGCCGCGATGGTGGCGGAGATCGCCGCGGCGATCCGCGCGGATCTCCGAGAAAGGGGGCTCCTGCGCTAGCCGGCGCCGGCCGGCGCTCGACGATGGCCCTGCGTTCACGCGGACACCCCACGAAGGTCACGCTGCGCCGGCGCGGCGTCGAGCACGGACGCTTCGCGCCGTCCGAGCCGACACCCTTCGCGCAGGCGCACGCCCTGTGGGAGTCGGATCGTCCGATCCTCTTGGCCGGCATCCTGGCGCCCGCGCTCCCGCGCTGGCGCGGCGCGATCAGGCGCACGCTCGCACTGTTCGACGGGCTGCGCGCAGGCGCCGGCGCACCTCGTCTTGCAGCTCGATCTCGCCTGCGCGGGCGAACGGAGTTCTTCCCCTCGGGCGCCACGGTCGATGCCGGCGACCCGCGCGAGCTCGAGAAGGTCTACGTGGACGGCATGCGCGCAAAGCGCTTCGCCGCGCGCGGGCTGTACGCCAAGCTCTCCTGGATCGCGCACGACGAACGCGACGCCTCGCTGCGCATCCGCTTCTCGTTCGGCTCGGAGAACCTGCGCGATTGGAAAAAGGAGACGCGCCGTGCGCCATGGGCCGATCGCTACGCGCTGGCGCTCTTTCCCGAGGGCACTGCCCAGGCCGAGAACCTCCGCTTGCGGCGCGCGATCGAGGCCCTGCTCGGCCGGCGCGCGCGCTTCTCCGAGCGCATCGTGTACAACAACGCGCCCGGCGGCGGCGCGATCTTCCACCACGACTGCGAGCCGCACCAGCACGGCGTCGTCTTCGGCCAGCTCGCGGGCGAGACCGCCTGGCTGGCGCTGCCGAAGCGCGAGCTCGCGCGCCACATGGCCGGCTTCGTGAACACGCCGCGCGCGCGCGCACCGGCGCTGCGACGCCTGGCCGGGACGGAGCGCAAGGCCCTGCGCGCCCTCGACCGCGAGGGCGACGCGCGCATCGCGAAGCTCCTCGACGAGACCCCGGCCTTCACGGCCCGCCTGGTCGAGCACGGCGCGCTCTTCCACCTGCAGGCGGGCGACGCGCTCCTGCTCCCCAACCACGCCTGGAACGACACCTGCTGGCACGCGGTCTTCGCGCTCGGCCGGCGCGCGAGCCTGGCGCATTCCTACGGGATCTTCGCGGCGCGACGCTGACCTCCTGCACGCCCGAGGCTCCGCGGGGCGCGTCGCTTCCCGCGGCTGAGACGGCTAGAGAAGGGCTCACGCGCCTGGGTTCGCGCTGCCCTTCGGCGGACCCGCTGCTAGAATCCGGCCCATGAACGTCGTCTTCGTGGTGCCGTACGCGATGGAGACCACGC
>JABFRZ010000031.1 GCA_013140785.1 Planctomycetota bacterium
CCAGCAGCCCGGACAAGAGCTCGTTCTCGGCCGGCAGGAGCGGCAGCACGATCTCGCGCGGGCGCTCGGCCTCGGCCCCTGAATAGCGCGTGGTCAGGACGCCGTGCAGGCACTCCGCGTCGGGCAGCTCGGAGCGAAAGAGGTAGCCACGGCTCTCGGCCAGCTTGCCGCGCCGGATGCACAGGCGGTGCACCAACACGCGCTCACCCGAACGCGCCAGCGCCAGCACGTCGCGCTCGGTTGCGCTCGACGACAGCACGCCCTGGCGCTCGACCGTGCGCCGCAGCGCGGCGAGCCGGTCGCGCAGCGCGGCGGCACGCTCGTACTCCTGGCGCTCGGACAACTGGAGCATGCGCGCCTCCAGGTCGCGCTCCAGCTCGTCGATGTCGCCGGCCAGGACGCGCACGGCGCGCTCCACGTTCTCGGCGTAGGCGCGCTCGTCGATCAGCCCCACACAGGGGGCCGCGCACAGCCCGAGCGAGTGCTTCAGGCAAGGCCGCGAGCGTTGGCGCATGACCTGGTCGGTGCAGTCGCGCAGCGGCACCACACGGTGCAGGTCGGCCAGCGCACGGCGGGCGGCGCGGGCCGAGGCGAAGGGCCCGAAGAAGCGCGCGCGCCCGGGCGATTTACCCGCCTTCGGGCGGTGCGCGCGCACGAATTTCAAGCGCGGAAAGGGCTCGTCCAGGTCCACCCGGATCATCAGGAAGGACTTGTCGTCCTTCAGGCGCACGTTGTGCGGCGGCTGGTGGCGCTTGATGCGCTCGTCCTCGAGCAGCAAGGCCTCCTGCTCGGTGCGCGTCACGATGGTCTCGACCTCGGTGGCGTCGCGCTCCAAGAAGCGGACGTTGATCCGGCCGTCGCCGCCGGCGCGGTAGGTCGCCAGCCGGCTGCGCAGGTTGCGGGCCTTGCCGACGTACAGCACCGCCCCCGAGGCCGAGCGGAAGAGGTATACGCCCGGCCGCTCCGGAACCGCGTCGAGGCCCTCGCCGGGCCAAGGGAAGACGCTCATTGCCAGGCAGGGTAGCGCGCGGGGCAGGCCGTCTCTTGACTGCCGATCCTGGCGGCCGACGGCCGGGAGGTGGGCGGCGTCGGTTCGGACCCTACCGGCACGGGGGAACAGAGGAAGAGATTTCCACCTGGCAGGCCCCAAGTCTCATGACTGCCCGTATTCTTGTGGAAAACGCTTCGTCCCAAGCTCCGTCCTTTCACCTCTCACCTCCTCATCCCCGGCCGATTGGCGATGGATTCCCGCGCGTTTCTCCGCTCACTCACCGCCGTTGCCCTGCTGGTCAACCCCGCGGTCGCCCGCGCCGCCCCTCAGGTGATGGGCGGAGAGCGACCGGCTCCGGAGCCGCCGGTCGAGTACGAGAGCCCGAGTAGCGTGCTGCGCATGGATGACCCCGCGCAGTTCTCGCATTACGCGAGCAAGATCGGTTTCAATCGCATGCGCCGGGGCGCGCCCGTGGACGAGTCCCTCGGACTCTACGGAGTGCGCCTCTGGCTCGGGCCCGCGCAGTGGCCGCTCGTGTGGCACGACGCGAGCGCGCGCACGCTTCCGCTGCCTAGCCGCTCGGCCATCGAGAACCGCGGGCCCAGTGGACGCGTGGGGGGCTCGAGCGCCGACTGGGCCCTGAGAGCCACCTTCGACCTGCCCGTCAACCGCGCGGGCTTCGAGCTGCGCCGACTCGACGGTCAGGAGCTCAACGTGATCGTGCGCTGCTTCTCGGGCGGCGTGGAGCTCGGCAGCCAGTTCTTCGACGCTGACCGGCGCTTCCGCTTCCTCGGCGTGCAGTCGGCGGAGCCCTTCGACGAGCTCTGGGTCGAGTTCACCAACCCCTCGGAAGCGCGCTTCAGCCTCGACAACCTGCTGGTCGAGCTCGACCTTCGCGACGGCGATCGCGACGGCTTGCTCGACTTCGACGATCCGTGCCCGAATTTCGGGGGCCTCGGGCGCCTGGACAGCGACACGGACGGGCTCGGCGACGGCTGCGATCCGTACCCGTTCGACCCCGGGAACGACCTCGACCACGACGGGATCGGCGAGCCACAAGACAACTGTCCGCTGGTGTACAACCCGGATCAGGGCGACGGGGACGGCGACGGCCTAGGAGACGCCTGCGACGGCTGTGCGACTGGCAGCGACCTGGACAGCGACGGGTTCGGCGATAACGAAGACAACTGCCCCACCACGTTCAATCCCGAGCAGGCCGACTGCGACCAGGACGGCACGGGGGACGTGTGCGATCCATCCCTGATCAACCCGGCCGAGGTCCAGCTCCAGTTGAGCCCGGGCGAGTGTGCCACGATCACGAAGAGCCTGTGCCTGCCACCGGCTCCGCCCCTGGTGGACGTGGTCATCTTGTTCGACACGACCGGCAGCATGGGCGGCGAGATTCGGGCCCTGCGCAACAGCATCACGAGCTTTGTCGCCGACGTGCGCCAGGCGCTGCCGCTCTCCAACATCCGCTTCGGACTGGCGACCTTCAAGGACTACCCGGCGACCTACAGGTCCTGTCGCTACTCGGCGCAGTACTCGCGCTCCTCCGACACCCCGTTCGAGGTCCTGACTCCGTTCGGAGTCACCGACGAGCAACTGCTGACGGCCGTGAACAGCTTGCAGGCGCGCGGCGGCCAGGACGAAGCCGAAGCCTACGCGCGCGCCCTGTGGGAAGTCGCCCAGCCCGACTCGGGGCTTTCCTTTCGCCCCAACTCTGCGCGCTTCGTGGTGCTGGTGGGTGACGCGCCGCCGCACGATTGCAACCTGGGCGCCCACCTCGCTGGCTGCATTCCAGTGGTCCGGCGCGGGCGCGACCCAGGTCGGGACCAGATCCTGTTCACGCCGGACGACCTGGACTTCCAGCGCCATGCCTTGCGCAGCCTGATCGACGCGCGCATTCGCCTCTTGATGATCTACTCGGGCACGGTGGGCTTCTGCGCCTGGGAAGGGTGGTGCGCGGTGACCGGCGGCAAGGCCATCCTGGCCAGCCCCAGCGGCAACCTGCCCCCGGAAGCGAACTTGGTGCAGGAGCTGGTCGAGCTCATCCGCATCCCAAAGGTGGACCAGGTCACGTTCGCGGCCGAAAACCCTTGCGGGCTCGACCTGAGCTTCGATCCCCCGGTGATCGGAGGCCCGATCGACGTGACGCTCGGTGCCCGGGCCGACATCCTCGAGACGATTTGCGTGCCACCCGAGATGCCCGCGGGCAGCAGACTGGACTGCGCGGTGCGTTTCCTCGCCGACGGCGTGCTGCTCGGCGTGCAGCGAATCAACGTGGAAGTCGGCTGCACGCTGCACGTGCTCGACTTCGAGACCGAGGACGACGGGACCACCCAGCTCGTCAACGGGCAATCGATCGGGACGCCGCCCGAGTTCGGGCGTCTGCTCACGATCTCCGGCGCGGGCGCCAATCTCGGCCCGGTCGCCTTCGATTCGACGCCCGGCGGGCCCAACGATCCGAGCATCAACTCCGACATGCTGATCGGACACGGCAACCTGCTGCTCCTGCAGGACAGCGCCCACCCGCGCTGGAAGGGCGGCGTGTTCGCCACCCCCACCGACGACCCGCACGGCGGCGACATGGTCCTCGACTTCCTCGCGCCGATCGACCCGCGCAGCCTGCTGCTCGCCGACATCAACCCGCCGCCGAACCGGGGCGCGGTCGTGAGCCTGTTCGACGAGGGCGGCCTGACGCGCGTGTACGAGGTCGAGCCGGGCTGGACCGGCACCTACGGCAACGCCGGTCCACACCGCCTCGACCTGACCACGCTCCTGCCGCAGCCGGGCAACGGGACGCCGCGTTTCGCGCGCGCCACCGAGGCGCCGGGCTTCCGCCACGACCGCGTCGTCAAGCTGGTCGTGCACATGACCGGCTTCGGCGCGCTCGACGAAGTCACCTTCTGCCGGTAGCTTTGCCTCGGAGCGATCGGGGCGCAGAGGCCTGGTCGGGACTACCCTGGGCCGGAGATCAGGCCTGGTCGGAGATACGACCTGGTCGGAGATCGACGGG
>JABFRZ010000567.1 GCA_013140785.1 Planctomycetota bacterium
CGTCCGACGGCAAGGGCCGGCACACGACGAGCGCGTCGGAGCTCGTCACGCTCACGAACGGCGCCCATCTGATCGACACCCCGGGCGTACGCCAGTTTGGGCTCGTGGGGCTCGACCGGCACACGCTGGCCGCGTGCTTCCCGGAGTTCCTCGCGCTGGCGCCGGGCTGCCGCTTCCGCGACTGCTCACACCTGGCCGAGCCCGAATGCGCGGTGCGCGCCGCGCTCGAGGCCGGGACGCTCGCACCCCGGCGTTACGAGGCCTACCGCCGCATCCACGCCTCGCTCGATTGAGCTTGGTAGCGCGGGCTCCGCGCGTGGTTCAGGACGCCCGTCCGGCCACGCGCGGGTGCTCGCCCGGGCACGGGTTGACCTCGATCGTGACGTGCGCGAGGCAGGCGATGCCGGCCAGACGCTGCTTGTAGTGCTCGGGTGCGCGCGCGTCGTCGCTGACGAGCGAGGCCATGGCGGCGAAGCGGCCCGGGCCGACGCGCCAGACGTGCAGGTCGGTGACGTGGTCGTCGCGGGTCTCCTCGAGGTGTGCGCGGATGCGCGCCGCGAGGTCGGGATCGCACTCGGTGTCGAGCAGCACGCCGCCCGCCGCGCGCACGAGCACGAGCGACCAGCGCAGGATGACCAGGGCGCCGATCAGGCCGCACACGGGGTCCATCCAGCTCCAGCCCAGGTACTTGCCCGCCAAGAGCGCCGCGATCGCGAAGACCGAGGTCAGCGCGTCGGCCAAGACGTGCAGGTAGGCCGAACGCAGGTTGTGGTCCGCGTGCGCGTGCCCGCTGCCGGGTGCGTGATCGTGTTCGTGCTCGCCGTCGTGCCCGCCCATTCCGAGCAGCCAGGCGCAGGCCAGATTCACGAGCAATCCGAGCCCGGCGACCCACAGCGCCTCGTCGAAGCGCACCGCGTGCGCCGCGAAGAGCCGCACGAGCGACTCGTACCCGATCAGCACCGCCACCACGGCCAGGAGCACCGCGCTGGTGAAGCCCGCCAGGTCGCCGACCTTGCCCGTGCCGAAGACGTAGCGCGAGCTCTGCGCGTGCTTGCGCGCGAAGGCATAGGCCGCGGCCGCGAGCGCGAGCGCGCCCGCGTGCGTGGCCATGTGCCAGCCGTCGGCCAGCAGCGCCATCGAGCCGAACACGAGTCCGGCCGCGATCTCGACCACCATCGTCACGGCCGTGAGCGCGATCACGAGCCTAGTTCGGCGCTCGTTCCGATGGTGGTGGACGCCGAGGAAATCGTGCTCGTGGCGCCAGCGCTCGAGGGGGTGCACGTGCATCGGGCTCATCCTAGCGCCTGACTCGAGTGGGCCTCGCCGGTGAACGGGCTGAGCGCGCGGCGGCGTTACTTCTTGACGCGCTCGGGCGCGGGCTCGAGCGCGCCGGAGTCCTTCAGCGCCACGAGCAGGCGCTCTTTCCAGGCCGGGCGGCACACCAGCAGCTCGCTATTCTTCGGGTTCTTCTGGTTGTAGGCGTGCTCCTCGCCGCGCAGCTTCGAGACGCTCCAGCCGAGCGCGCGCGCGACCGTTTCGGGCGCGCAGGTGTCCCACTCCTTGAGCCCGATCGTGTGCGCATAGAGATCGGCCTCGCCCGCCAAGAGGCGCGAGACCTTGAAGC
Source organism: Planctomycetota bacterium (assembly GCA_013140785.1). Lineage (GTDB taxonomy): Bacteria > Planctomycetota > UBA1135 > UBA1135 > JABFRZ01. Next base: position 1,625 of record JABFRZ010000567.1, read on the forward strand.
CGGCGCTGCCGCAGGGGACGAGTTCGGCGCCGAGGGTGCGCGCGAAGCGCTCCACCCAGGGCGGCGTGTGGCTGCGGCTCACGACGATGCGCGGGCGCGCGGGCTGCGCGCTCGTCCCGCTCGTGAGCTTCGTCCCCGCGCTCGAGCCCGAACGCTCCTTGCCTGGCACGCACACGCCCCACAGCACGTCGTCGCAGGCCGGCAGCGCCACGGCCGCGAGTGCGCAGCGTCCGCCGACCGTCAGAGCCACGTGCACGGCCCAGTCGGCGCGCAGCTCGCTGAACTCCTGCGTGCCGTCGAGCGGATCGACGATCCAGGTGCGCGACTTGGCGAGGCGCTCGGGCGAGTCGGCCGTTTCCTCCGAGAGCAGGCCGTCGTTCGGGTAGCGGCCGCGGATGAAACCCTGCAGGAAGCCGTCGGCGGCCTGGTCGCCCACGTCGGCCAGCGTCTTGCCCTCCCAGCGCTTTTCGGCGCGGAGACTCATCACGCGCCGGCCGGCTTCGCGCGCGGCTTCGATGGCGAAGGCGAGGTCCCGTTCGATCTCCTGGTCGGTGAGCGTCATGGAGAGGAGTATCGGCAAGCGCAGGCGCGGACTCCATCGCGGAGTGTGTGACGCTCGCGCTGGCGGAGGGCGTGGCCGACGAGAACGTGGGAAGCGCACGGGCGCTCAGCGCAAGTTCCGCCCGGGCTCGGGCGCGCTGCAGTACTACGACAAGAGCCACAGGATCCCGGAGTACCTGTGGTTCGGACGCGCGCGCGCGCGAGTACGAGGACGACCGCGATTTCCTGCGCTGGGTGCGCGCGCAGTCCGAGGCCGCCGGTTGCCCGCTCGTGCGCTTCCACCCGAAGAAGGGCGACGCCCTGATCTGGCACGCCGACCTCGTGCACGGCGGCTCGAAGCGCGAGCTCGCGCAGGTCACGCGCCACAGCCTGGTCACGCACTTCTGCCCGGTGAACGTCGATCCCGAGTACCTGGAGACGACGCCGAGCAGCGGCAAGCTCGAGCACGCGCCCGGCTGCTTCTACTGCTATCCGCTGCGCGAGACGCGGGACTGAGCGCGGTCGCCGGTTGCGAGCGCGTGGGCTTCGCGCGCCTCCGCGCCGATCGCGATCGGCCGCGACCACCACGACTGCGGCTCGGTGGCCTCGCCTCATCGGATCAGGCTTCGCTCCGGGCGCGGAACAGCGCCAGTGAGGCCGTGAGGCCGTGCAGGAAATTGCGCCCGTCCACCGGGCCGATCTCGCCGGCCGCGAAGAAGCCCGCCAGCGGCACCTCGGCCTTCAGGCTCGCGCGTACACAGGTGGCGTCGTGATCGGGCTTGCCGAACATGCGTTGGCCGCGGCCGTTGCAGGTGAAGAGCAGGGCGCCGCTCGCGTCGGGCTCGCCCGCGCCGCGCGCCTGAGCCGAGACCAGGCTGCGCAGGTCTTCGCCGGCCGACTCTGCGTCGCGCACGAGCAGCTGCACCGTCTGGCCGCGGCGCACGAAGTCCGAGGCGGCGATGCTGCGGTCGCGCTGGTTGAGGGCCACGATCCCGCGCACCAGGAAGTCGCCGCGCTCGAAGCGCGTGCGCGTCGGGTCGAAGGCGAGCCCGAGCAGGGGCAAGCTCTGCTTCCTGCGCCTTTCGCCCGGCGCGAGCTCGTTGAGCGTCTCCATCAGGACCTCGAGCGCGGGCCGTCCGCCGAGCTTCTTGATCTGGTTGCGCTCGCACTCGGTGATCACCCAGGCCTTGCCGACCGGGCGGCAGCCCTGGCTGACGACGGGCACGAGCTCGATCGCGCCCTCGAGCGCGATCACGACGCCGCCCGAGTCACACACGCCCTCGGCGTTGAAGAACAACGTCTGGCCCGGACCCATCGCGCCGCTGGCGATGCCACCCATGATCGGGACGCGCGGCAGCTTTTCGTTGAGCTGCGCCAGGAAGGCATCCACCGGGAAGGTGAAGGGATCGGCCAGGAGCACGAGGCAGGCGCGCTCCGGCTCGCCGACCGCGGGCAGGCGCGAGAAGGTCGGGTCGCCGCCCGCTCCGGCGTGCGCCGTGATCTCGAAGGCGCGCACTTCGGTCCCGGGCAGGCATGCGGCCCACAGTGCGATTCCCGGGCAGCCTTCCACTTCGCGCGCGCCGCCGATCACGCTCTCGGCCGTGCAGCCGGAGACGACGCGTGCTCCCGTCGCGCGCGCGAGCTTCGGGCCGAGCTCCTCGAGCGCCGGGCCGTGATGGTGGGTAGCGAAGGCCAGCACGAGATCGGGCGTCGTACCCGCGAGCCCCGCCTCGAGTTCGCGGATGGCGTCGCCCAGGGCGCGTGTGGAGTCCGACTCGGTCGATAGGGCTCCAGCGAAGCGCGGACGGATCGATTCGCTCACACGGGCCATCCTCGGCGGG
>JABFRZ010000057.1 GCA_013140785.1 Planctomycetota bacterium
GCCTACTACAACCTGGGCGTCGCCGCGCTCAGTGGCGGCGACGGCTGGGCCCGCGACGGCGCGCGCGCCGAGCGCCACTTCCGCCGCGCGCTCGAGTTCCTGCCCGACTCGCCGCAGGTGCTGGGAGGTCTGGGGCGCGCGCTCTTCGCGCAAGGGCGTCAGGCCGAGGCGGCCGTCGAGCTCGAGCGCGCGCTGCGTCTCATGCCGGACGACCGCGAGCTGCAGACATTGATGGCGAGTTGTCGCGCGACTTCCGGAGGCTGAGCACGGGCACGCGAGCAGTCTGTTGAAAAAAACATGCGGCTGCGCGTGCTTCGAGGGTGCGTCGTCACGCTGGTCGAGGCGTGCTCAGCGGCCTCCAAATGCCTGCTGGCGCCAGGAGAGCGCGCTCGGATGCGGCCGACGCGCCCGGCGTCGGCGAGAACCCTCAACGAGCAGTCGCCGGCTTCAGGCGCGCCGCCAGGAAGGCCTCGGTGCGCTTCCAGTACTCGCCCCGCGGGTCCTTGCGGAAGAAGTCGCCGTGGCCGCCGCCTGGGATCACGACGAGCTCGCAGGCGACGCCCGCTTCACGCAGCTTCTCGTCCATGAGGTGCGAGTGGCCAACCGGCACGGTGTCGTCCGCGTCGCCGTGCACGAGCAAGAATGGAGTGTCGTCCCGGGTCACGAAGTTGAGCGGTGAGGCTGCCGCGTATTCGGAGTCCGGCGCGTCGCCGAACAGTTCGGGCGGCGGTTGGGTGTCGAAGTCGTGCTCCTTCGTGCGCGCGAGCAGCACGGGTCCGAAGTAGTCCACGACGCACTGCACGCGGCTCGACTGGCGCCGCACGGAGTCGGGGCTGGCCGGGTCGGCGCGCTCGTCGAGCACGCCGAGCAGGGCTACCAGGTGTCCGCCGGCTGAGAGTCCGAGCGCTCCGAGGCGCGTGGGGTCCACGTGGAACCGTTGTGCCTCCGAGCGCACGAACTGCACCGCTGCCAGGCAATCCTCGATCTGCCCCGGCCAACGATGGGCGGGCGCGAGCCGGTACTGGACCGAGAAGCAGGCGTAGCCTTGCTGCACGAAGAGCTCGGCGAACGCGCGCATGTCGCGTTTGTTCCCGTGCATCCAGGCACCACCGTGGACGAGCAGCAGGGCCGGGTGCGGGCCGTCGCCCGGCGGGAGCAGCGCGTCGAGGCGTAGCTCCACCGCATCGACCGTGCGATAGAGCACGTCCTGCTCGAGGCGTGCAGCCGGAGCGGGAGCCTGAGCCAGCAGGAAGAGCCCGGGAAGGAAGAGCATGCTCGCTCAGCGGGCTTGGCCCGCGTCCTTCCTGGCCGCCGCGACGTGCTCCAGCCACACCTTCTCCAGCGCCTGGATCACGGCGGTTCCGTTCGAGCCGTTGGTCAGGATCACGATTCCGTCACCGCTCTCGGTCACGAGCGAGAGGCGGGCCATCCAGCCCTCGTTCGCGCCGCCATGACCGGTGACGACTAGGGCGCCGCGGTGCTCCAGCGCGTAGCCGAGCCCGTACTCGGGCGAGGCCGGGGCGGGCGATTGCATGAGCGCGATCGTCTCAGGGCGCAGTACACGCGCCTTTTCCTCGGCGTGGAACAGCGCCAGCGAGGCCACCGCGAAGCGTCCCATGTCCGCGGCCGTCGTCTGCAGTCCGGCTGCGGCCAGCTCGGGGAACAGCGGGCCGCCGCGTGGCAGGGGCTCTCCGTCTTGGTCGTAGGGTGTGGCCGAGGCCGCCAGGATTTCCGCCGGCCAGCCGTAGGCCGAGTTCTGCATGCCGAGCGGCTCGAGCACTTCGGTGCGCATGTACGCGGCAAAGCCCTGGCCGCTCGTCTCCTCGAGGAGGAGCTGCGCCCACGTGAAGCCGCCGCCGGAATACTTCCAGCGCGTGCCCGGCTCGGCCTCGAGGCGCACGTCGCCGGCACCGTTCGTGTCGCCGGAGAGCGAGGCCTCGAGCGAGGGCAGCTCCTTCGGCGGCCAGAAGCCGGGGTAGCCGTGCAGCGTGAGCCCGGCCGTGTGCGAGAGCAAGCGCCGCAGCGTCACGCCCGTGGGGGCGAACTCCGAGGGGGGTACCGTCCAGCGCTTCGTCACCACCGGTGAATCGAGCGCGAGCTTCTCCTCATCGACCAGCTTCATCAGGCCCCAGGCCGCGACCGTCTTCGAGATCGAGCCGATGTTGAACACGGTCTGGGCCGTGACCTCGCGCTCGGCCGCGACGTCCGCCCAACCACAACCGAGCGTCCAGGCGAGCCGCCCGTCGCGTACGAGGGCGAGGCTGACGCCGGGCACGTGGTGCTGCTCGCACGCTTCCCAGGCGCGGCGCTCGACCTCGTCGCGCAGCGGATCGTCGCCGCCCGCGGCGAGGGTCGCGAGGAGCGTGGCAAGAGCGAATGTCATCGTCGCTCGTCCGGCTGGGACACAGCGGTAGGGCGTGGGGCGCTCGCCCTCTTCACCGCGGCGATAGGGGCCGAAGGCGAACGAGTGCTCGATAACTCAAACGACCGCGCGCGGTTGCCCGGAGCCCAGTAGGAGCGCGTCAAGAAGCGGTGGATCAGCCCCAGGTCGAGTCGGGAGCACTCGTCGGAGACGATGGAGAACCCGCGCTGCCAGTCCATGCGGCGATTGTCGCCGGGCCGAACGCTCGACGCGAGGGCGGAGGAGGCGGCGCAGCTCGCCAACGAGACTCGAGTAGGCGGCGAGCTCGCGCGGACGAGTCCGAGGGCTGGTTCAGAACCGCCTTCTCAACCGCCGCTGGGCGGGCGCCGCTCGTGTTCGGCCAGCGCGGCGCGGGCGCGCTTCTCGGCGTCGAGCTCGGCGTAGAGGCCGTTCAGCTCGCCGTGCTCGAGCGGCAGGCGCAGGACGAGCATGTCGGCCAGGTGCGAGCTCGAGAACTCGGGTGGGATCGCGGGCAGATCTTCGGTGCGCGTGGTGAGTGCGGCGAGCAACCGCGCGCGCAGCTCGGGCTCGTGCTCGGCCGCGATCGGGACCTCGGGCGCGGGGGCGTACTCGACCTTGCGATACAGGCGCTCGCTGGGCACCTCGCGCACGAACACGCGCTGCAGGCCGACCAGGAGGATGTTGAAGCGTCCGTCCGCGCTGCGCTCGTGGCGTCCGATTTCGCCCAGCCCGGCCAGGGGATAGATCGGCGGCGCGCCGGCCGACTCGTCCTCGTGTCCGGCCTGGATCGTGCCGAGCACGATGCGCCCCGGGCCGTCGAGCGAGTCCTCGATCATCTGGCGGTAGCGTTCCTCGAACACCTGCAGCGGCAGGATCACGGCCGGGAAGAGCCACACGTTCGGCAGCGGGAAGAGCGGTGCGTGCCTCACCGGAAGGCGCTCGGGAACGCCGCTCTGGCCCGTCTCCGCCACCCCGACTTACTTGGCCGGGCGGCGCCGCGCGCGCTGGCGATTCACGGCCGCCACGATGGCTTGCAGCTCGGCCGCCTCGCGCACGTGGCCGCGGGCTTGGTGGCTGCCCATCAGATTCAGGATCTGGCGGTGGAAGAGCTGTCCGTCACCCGCGTCCGCGAACCACTGCGGGCGCGGTACGAGGCCGTGCTTCGCCAGGTAGTTGACGCAGTCCTGGCGCGTGCGCGCCTTGCCGCCGAGGAACGGGTCGAGGATCAGCGAGCGCGGGCCGGCGTAGAGGCGCAGGAGCACGCGCCCCGGCAGCGCGATCGGCGCGGCGCGCAGCCCGGCGCGGCGCGCGACGAGCAGGTAGATGGCCACCAGGGTGAGCGGCATGCCGCGCTTCTTCTCGAGCGCGCGGTGCAGGTGCACGTTGTCGGGGTGGTTGAAGTTCGCCTCGCTGCCCACGAAGCCGAGCTCGTCGCCCAGGTACTGCGCCAGCGCCAGCGGCGCGCTCGGGCTGTCCGGGGCCGCGCTCACGCGTGCGCGCACGGCCGCGCCCATGGCGTCGAGCACCTTCACGTACGGCCGGCGATCGAAGTCGGGGCGCTCGAGGCGCCCCAGCAGGAACAGGCCGCGCTCGACGTCGATGTCGGGGCGCAGGGCGTAG
>JABFRZ010000562.1 GCA_013140785.1 Planctomycetota bacterium
GCTCCGCCGCCACCGCGCGCAAGCGCGACATGCTCTCGCGCGGCCGCGGCGCGCCGACGAGCTCGCCCCGGTCCCCCACTCCGATCAGGAGCAGCCCGCCGCGCGTGTTGGCGAAGGCGCACAGGGTGCGCGCGACCTTCGGGTCGCCCGGCAGGCCGCGCTTGAACTCGAGCTGCTTGCCCTCGCCGCCCGCGATCAGGCGCGCGAGCTCGTCCGCGTCCAGCCTCATCGCGCGCTGATCTTGCCGCTTCTCCGCGCGCCCGAGAAGCGAGAGCATGGTGGAACGCGGCCTACGGGCTCTTGGCAGCGCTCTTGAACTCGTCGAGGCGCGCGCGGATCTCGGACTCGTAGGCTGACTCTTCCTGCTGGGCGGCCGCGACCGCGCGGGTCTGGATCTCGATCGCGCGCGTGATTTGGCCGGTCTTGAACAGCGCCAGGCCGAGCGTGTCGAGCGAGTTCCCATCCTTCCCGCCGAGCAGGTTCACCGCGCGCTCGGCGGCCTGCACCGCCAGGGCGAAGTCGCCGCGGGTGCTCTTCTGCGGATCGACGATCGACCAGGCGAGCTGGTTGAGCGCGTTCGGGTTGTCCGCGAAGACCTGGACCAGCAGACGCTGGCCGTACGCCGCCGCGTCGGCCGGGCGCTGGGCCTCGACCAGCAGGAAGTACTTCTCGAGGCCGAAGATCGGCTCGAGCGTGACGTCCGCGGCCAGCGCGCTCTCGATCGTCCGGATCGCGCCGGCGTAGTCCTTGGCCTTCTTGGCCTTGGTGACCTGGTCGCGGAGCTTCGCGACCACGCCCTTCGCGCGCGCGTCGCTCGCGTACTTCTTTGCCGCGGCCGCCAGGTCCCAATTGCCCGCGACCACGTCGGCGAGCGGCTTGTCGATGCTCAGCGGGGACCCGATCCAGGCGATCTTGCCCTCGCCATTCACGATGAAGGCCGCGGGGATGCCGCTCTGGCCCGCCGCCGCCATCCAGCTCTTCGCCATGGGGCCGTCGCCGTCGCTCGCCTTCACGAGGTCGGAGGCGACCGTGTACCTCATCTTGTCGCCCATCTCCTTCACGAACTCCGGCACCGCGTAGGGCTGCTTCTCGCTGATGTGCTCCCACACGCTGACGCCCACGAACTGGGCCTTGCCTGCGAATGTCTTCGAGAGCTCGTTCAGGTGCGGGATCGCGACCTTGCACGGTACGCACCAGGTGGCCCAGAACTCGACCACGTAGATCTGGCCCGGCTCGAAGCGCTCGATCGGCTTGCCCTGCACCCACTCGGCGACCTGGAGTGCGGGCGCGGGGTCGCCGAGCATCAGCTCGAAGGCACGCTGGACCTCTTGAGAGCCTTGGAGGAGGGCAAGCTGCAGCAAGGGGGCGATCAGCATGGGAGAACTCGCGATGGGCGAACGGAACCGGTGCGATGCCGCTCGACGAAGCAGGGGATGCGCTTGAGCTGGGGCGGCGAGCGCTCGAGGGGGTGAGGCTCTATGAACCGAAGGGCGCGGGCCGGACAACCACCCGTTTCGGATACCAGACCACGTGGCTCATCGGCGCGTGACGGTTTTCTCGGTAAGCCTATGATGGGGAGCATGAGCCGCCGCACCCAGCACCTCGGGTCGCTCGCCGCCGTGCTGCTCCTGTTCGCGGCTTGTCTGGGGTCGAGGGAGCGCGGGGAGGGCTGCGCGTGCCGGCCGGAACGGCTGCCTGGCTCGACTCTGAACGGCTCGACCGCGAACGATTCGACTCCGGCCGTGACCTCGGCAACCGTTCCTCCGGCACCTCCGGAGTCGCTGACAAGCGAGCCCGTGAGCGCCGCCGGGCCCGCGCCGGACTTCGCCGATCCGAGCTGGACGCGCGTGCCGAGCCGCGCCGGGAGCTACCTGGTGTGCTGGCGCACGGTTACCGGCAAGGTGCCGCGCAACGAGGATTTCGAGCTCGAGGTCTGGGTCCTGCGCGATGGCGCTTCGGTGCCTGGGGTCGAGCTCACCGTGAACGGCTGGATGCCGGACCACGGGCACGGGATGCTGCGCCAGCCGCGCAGCGCACGCCGCGCGGACGGCTCGTTCCGGGTCGAGGGCATGCTGCTGCACATGCGCGGACTCTGGCAGCTGCGCTTCGACGTCCTCGAAGGTGCGCTGTCCGAGGCGGCCGAGTGCGCGCTCGAGCTGTGATGACCCGAGCGTCCGCGCTGCCTTGCTTCGTGCTCGTCTGCGCGGCCGCGCAGACACCGGCCCCGGCTCCGGTCGAAGTCGAGCGCGAGGTCGAAGCCGACGGCGAGAGGGTCGAGTTCCGCGACGACGTGTGGAGCGACGACGTGCGGACCGACGACGCGCGGACCGACGACGCGCGGACCGACGCAGTGTGGAGCGACGCCGAGCGCGCGCTCCTGCTCGAGCTCTCGCCGCTCGCGCCGCCGCCGCCCGATCCAACCAACTCCGTGTACGAGAGCGAGGCCGCGGCGCGCCTCGGTCAGGCGCTGTTCTTCGACGCGCGACTCTCGGCCGATGGCTCGATCGCGTGCGCGACTTGCCACGTGCCCGCGCAGGACTGGGGCGACGGCAAGGCTCTGGCGCGCGGGCTCGCGGGCCTGCCGCGCCACACCATGACCCTGTGGAACGTGGCCTACAACCGCTGGTTCTTCTGGGACGGGCGCAAGGACACGCTGTGGTCGCAGGCGCTCGCGCCGCTCGAAGATCCGCGCGAGCACGGCACGAGCCGGCTGGCGATCCTGCACCAGCTGGCCGAGGACGAGGGCTACGCACGCGCCTACCGCGAGGTCTTCGGCACGCTACCCGAGCTCTCCGACTCGCGCCGCTTCCCGCGCGAGGGGCGCCCGGTGCTCGGCGAGCCCGAGCACCCGCACGCGCTCGCCTGGGAAGCGATGAGCGCCGCCGACCAAGCCGCCGCGACGCGCACCTTCGTGAACGTGGGCAAGGCCATCGCCGCCTTCGAGCGCAAGCTCGTGGCCGGCCCCGCGCCCTTCGACCGCTTCGTCGCGGGGCTGCGCGGCGGCGAGGCAGAAGATCTCGCGGTGTTCGGCGAGGACGCGCGGCGCGGGGCGCGGCTCTTCATCGGCAAGGCGCGCTGCGTCTTCTGCCACGACGGGCCGAGCTTCACCGACCTCGAGTTCCACGACAACCGCGTCCCGGTGAGCGAGGAGGGCACCGATCCCGGCCGCAAGCTGGGTCTCCGCCGCTTGCGCGCGGATCCCTTCAACGCCCTAGGGCCCCACGCCGACGACGGCGGTGCATCGGGACGCATGGAACTCGGGTTTCTTGTCAATGACAGCCACGGCGGCAAGCTGTTCAAGACGCCCACCCTGCGCAACGTGGCGCGCACTGCGCCCTACATGCACGAGGGCCAGTTCGCCACCCTGGCCGAGGTGGTGCATTTCTACTCGCGGCTGGAGAACGCCTCGGCGGAGACGCCCGGCGAACGCCTGGTGCAGCCCCTCGACCTGTCTCCGCAAGAAGAGGCCGACCTGCTGGCTTTCCTGGAGAGCCTGAGCGACGCGGGCCCGCTCGCCGAACTGACGGTGCCGCCGCCGACGCCCTACGTCGCGCGCTGATCCACCCCCTGGTAGCCTGGCCGCGCGACCGCTCGTGCTCGTCCCCTGGATCGCGCTCCTCACGCCGCGCCGACGTGCCCGGCGTTGGCCTCTGCGCCGCCATGCACGTTCGGCGAGGAGCTCGAGCCCTCGAGCCAACCCGACGCCGCGCTGCGAGTGTGCGGGCCAGGTCTATTACTTCTGCAGCGAGGAATGCCGCGGGGACTTCGCCGCCCGTCCCGAGCGCTACGGCGCGCGGTGAGGGGGGGAGTCCGGAATCGCCAAGTCAGCCGACTCGATTGGCTTCCTTGTCCGCGCTCGGCAACGGCGCGGGGGTGCCCTCGCCGGACACCAGGCGCCGGCAGGTAGCGAGCAGGCGCTCGCGCTGGATCGGCTTGGTCTCGTAGTCGGTGCAGCCGGCGGCGATGCAGCGCTCGCGATCCGTGCTCATGGCGTGCGCGGTGAGCGCGAGGATCGGACGCGTGAAGCCGGCGGCACGCAGTGCGCGTGCGGCTTCGTAGCCGTCCATCACGGGCATCTGCATGTCCATCAGCACGAGATCGAACGGCTCGCCGCGGCGCTCGGCCGCCAGCGCCAGCTCGAGGCCCATGCGTCCGTCGTCGGCCAGGTCCACCGTGGCACCGGCGCGCCGCAGGATCGCGGCCAGGAGGCGCTGGTTGAGTTCGACGTCCTCGACCAACAACACGCGCCCGGAGAGGAAGTCGTGGGTAAGCCCGACCGGGCGCGCCGCGCTCGGGGCGAGCGCAAGCGTGCACTCCGCGCTCGCGTACGTGCGCAGCGTCGCGCGGCGTAGCTCGCCGGCGTAGAGTCGCAGCGTGAAGGTGCTGCCCTGGCCGGGCTCGCTCTTCACCTCGACGTCGCCGCCCATCAGGAGCGCCAGGCGCTTCGAGATCGTCAGACCGAGGCCGGTGCCGCCGTAGCGACGCGTGGTCGAGCCGTCCGCCTGGCTGAAGGGCTCGAAGATCGAGCGCAGCTTGTCGGCCGGGATCCCGATGCCCGTGTCGATCACGTCGAAGCACAGGTAGCGGTGGTCGGAGTGCTCGAGCGGATCCAGCCGCAGGACCATGCGCACGCTGCCCTTGTGCGTGAACTTGATGGCGTTGCCGACCAGGTTGAGCAGCACCTGGCGCGCGCGCACCAGGTCGGTCTCGAACACCTGGGGAATCGGGCGCGGGACCTCGAGCACGAGCTCGACGTCGCGCTCGGCAGCTTTCGGCGCCAGCAAGACGAGCACCTCCTTCGCGAGCTCGAAGGGCCCGACGTCGGCGCGGTTGATGACCAGGCGCGAGGCCTCGATGCGCGAGATGTCCAGGATGTCGTTGAGGATCGTCAGCAGGTGGTCGCTGGAGCGCTTGATCGTGTCGCCGTAGCACAGGCGGTCCTCGGCGCTGGCCAGCGGATCGCACAGGAATTCGACGTAGCCGAGCAGCGCGTTCATGGGCGTGCGGATCTCGTGGCTCATGTTGGCCAGGAACTCCGACTTGGCTCGGTTGGCCGACTGCGCGCGCTCGTTGGCCACGCGCAGCTCCTCGAGCCGCGCGCGCTCGCGCTGCACCACGTTCCATTTTTCGGTGAGGGCCCCGGCCAACTGGCGCACCTCGACCGGGTCGAACGGCTTCTTCAGGATCAGCAGGCGGTCGGTGCTGCCGAGCTCCTGGATGATCTGCTCGAAGGAGTAGTCGGAGAAGGCGGTGCAGATCACGACCTCGAGGTCCGGATCGATCTGCCACATGCGCTTGATGGACTGCAGGCCGTCCATGCCGGGCGGCATGCGCACGTCCACGAAGGCGACGGCGAAGCGGAGGCCCGCGCGCAGCGCGCGCTCGGTCAGCTCGACGGCCTGCTCGCCTTGGCTCGCGCTGGAAAGCTCGAACACGGGCTGGGCCACGAGCGCCTGCGCTTCGCCGAGGAAGGCCATGCGCGCGCTGGAGGGCGGGGCGGCCGCGGGTGCCGCCAGGATCTTCTTGAAGTCTTCGCGGATCGCCTCTTGGTCGTCCACCACGAGGATGCGCAGGTTCTTGGTCTCGGCCATCGCTCAAGCCGCCGCGAGGGCGGGCTCCTCCACCGAAGTGACTTGCATGGGGATGTCGAGGAAGAAGGCAGCGCCCCGGCCGGGGCCGTCGCTGGCGGCGTGCAGCTTGGCGCCCATCTCCGTCGCCGCGTTGGCCGAGACGTGCAGCCCGAAGCCGTGCCCGTTCTTCTTGGTCGTGAAGCCGTGGTTGAATATGCGCGTGAGGTTCTCGGCCGGGATGCCGGCGCCGTTGTCGCGCACCTCGAGGCGTGCCGTGCGCTCGCCGGCCCGCGCCAGGCGCAGCGTAAGGCGCCGCTCGCTGCCGCCGCGTTCGGCCAGGGCCTGACCCGCGTTCTGGATCAGGTTGACGAGGATCTCCATCAGCTTGTGCTTGTCCACGCGCACCGGTGGCAGCTCGGCGAACTCGCGCACGATCTCGATCTCGCCGCAGGTCATGAGGCCCTGGCGACAGATGCTGAGCGCGCCCTCGAACTCTTCCGCGAGCACGCTGTTCTCGAACACGCCCTTGGTGCCGGCGAAGCTCTGCTGCGCGCGCACCAGCTCGGCGATGTGCTCGATGCCCTGGTTGAGCGCGCGCAGCTCGTCCTGGATGGACTTGCGCTGCGTGCCCAGCGCCCCGGCGAGCTCGCTCAGGAACGGCACCAGGTGCTTGCCGCGCGGGTCCTGGCCCACGAAGGCGGACAGATCGCGCTCGTGGCTCTGCAGCACGCCGACCAGCATCTCCAGGTCGCAGAGCGACAGGTCTTCGGTCTTCTTGGTGGCCAAGTTGGCGGCCACGTTCACGCTGTTCAGGACGTTGCCCACGTTGTGCAGCACGCCGGTCGCGATCTCCGACATGCCCGCCAGCCGCGCGGTCTCGATGACTTGTGCGCGCGACTTGGCCAGTTTCTCGAGCATGCGGTCGAACTCCCCGGCGAGCTGGCCGATCTCGTCCGTGCGCGGCATGCCCACGCGGATCGAGGTGTCGTCGCGCCGGCCGATCTCGGTGGCCTTTGCGGTCAGGGTCGTGAGCGGCGCCACGACGATGCGCTGCAGCAGGCGCACCAGCACCAGCAGGATCAGGAGGCCACCGATGAGCGTGGAGAGCAGCGCATAGTTGACGCTCATGCGCTTGTGCGCCTCGATGGTGCGCTCGAGGGCCACGTGCAGCACGAGCTTCTCGCCCGTGCGCAACGAGCTGAGGCGGTCGTAGGCGTGCAGTAGGCCGTCCTCGCCCGCGCGATAGACCTGCCCGGCCTCGGTGCGCAGGAGCTCGGCGGGCAGGTCCGGCGCGCCTGGATCGAGCAGCTCGATCCGGCGCGGTGCCGCGTGCGTCTTGTCCGACACGAGCGCGAGCTCGCCGTCCACGATGCGCTGCTTCAGCTCCGGCCCGAGGAAGCGCCCCAGCACGATCGCGCCGTGGGCCGGGCGCTCGAAGCCGCTCACCTCAGCCGACAAGAGCGCGCCCTCCGGCCCCCGGACCGGCACGGTCGCGAGCAGCAGCGGATGCAGGTGGGTCATCATCACGCCGGCCACGTGCCCCGCCTGGGCGCGGAAAAGGAGCGCCTCGTGGTTGAGCGAGAGCGCCTCGCGCGGGAACTCCCTCAGACGCACGGACTCGCGCGTGCTCGGATCGAGCACGTTGCCCCACAGGACCGTGCCGCGCTCGTCGCAAACGTAGAACAGGTCCACGCCCGCACGTTCCATGGCCTCGGGTCCGAGATCCTCGTCGGCGAAGGCCGGAGCCGCGCCGCCTACGAAGCGGCTCATGGCCTCCATCCCCGCGTAGAGACGTGCCTTGCCGAGCAGGTCCTGGAGCTCGGCGTCGATGCGCCGCTGCACGCGCGCCAAATCCTGGGCGGCGTCTTCGCGCTCCCAGCGCCCGAAGGCGTGGCCGGCAAAAGCGCGCAAGAGCCCGTTGTCGAGCGCCGCGTAGGCGACCACCACGGTCACTAGGATGAGGACGATCTTCGAGCGCAGGGACATGCTCGGACTGCTGGCCGGGTGGACGGTCGGCCTAGCCGGCCTTGCGCAGTTCCTCGCGCTCGGGTGCGCGGTCTTCGGAACGCTTGTGCTCAGCGGCGTGCTGCTCGCGCAGCGCACTCGTGGCCTGGTTGATCAGCTCGCACAGCTCCTGGAACTCGTCGCCCGTGCGGATGCGGCACGGGCCGACCTCCTCGCCGCGGATGACCGCCTTCAGGTACTTCTCGAAGCGATACACCGGGCCGGCGATGCGGAAGGTCACCAGGATCCCGACCGCGATCGTGAGCGGCAGTAGCATCCCGAACGACACCAGCAGGATCTCGAGCGGAAGCTCGGGCATCACCGCGATCAGGAAGTTGCCGCCCTCGGGCACGCTGGCGGCCAGCTCGGAGAGCCGCAAGCCCACGTGCAACGACTGCAGCAGGAAGCCGAGCGCGGAGAGACCGACGAAGACCCCGACCAGCTTGAGCTGCAGCCTGGGTTTGATCAGCTTGATGCGGCGCCGGTAGGGGGCTTGGGACTCAGGGTTCATGAGGAGGCTCCAGGGTCGGGGAGGTTTCGAATCTTTTTCGGTCCGGCGCCCGGGGTGCGCTTGAGTGCGCGCACGGATTGACGCCAGGAAACCCGCGAGAGCGGCTTGGGCCCCCCGCGGGCCAGGGCGAAATCAACCCGCGAGCTCGTCCCAGGAGCCCAGCTCAGGTGACAGCTCGGCGCCCGTGATGGCGTTCAGGGCCCGCATGGCGGCCTCGCGCACCTCCGGCTCCTCGCGCTCGAGGCACTCGAGCAGGCCGTTGATCGCTTGGCGAGAGCGCAGCTGCTCGAGCGCCCGGCACGCCAGCCGGACCTCGGCGGGAGTGCCGCGCGCGAGCGCCTGGGAGAACGACTCGGCGATGCGGTCGCGGAACAGGCCGTGCTCGAGGACCTCGCCCGCGGCGCGCACGAATTCGAGGCCCCGGCCACGCTCGATGCGCACGAGCAGCGCCTCGGCCTCCTCGTCCCACCAGCGCATCTCGGCGTTGTGCCAGCTCGTCCAGCGCGCCGGATCCGGACCGAAGGCCATCCCGCTGATGGACGCGAGGGCCTCGAAGACACTCGTGCGCACGCGCTCGTCTTCGTGCTCCATCAGGCCGACCAGGGCTTCGACCGCACCGTCGTCGCCGAGCTGGCCGCTGGCGCGCGCGGCCGCGCTGACGAGGGCGGGATCGCGCTGGCCCAGGTAGCGGCGCACCGTATAGCGCACGCTCTCGTCGCTGCCCCAGCCCAGCCGCCCGCGTTCACCGAGGCGCGCGAGCAGGAGCGGATCGAGCCCAGGCGTGCGTCCGAGCTGCCCCGCCAGGATACGCGTGGCCTGCAAGGAATCCAGGCGCGCCAGGGACTCGACGATCGCGCTGGAGAGTCCCGGTGAGCTCTCGGAGAACAACGCAGCGACCTGCGACACCCCGGCCGCGTCGCGCGCGAGGATCCCGTCCAGCGCGGCCGTGAAGCCGGCGCGCAGCTCGGGCGCGAGTGCCACGCGTTCGTGCTGCGACACCGTCAGGCGTGCGAGCAGCTTGATGTGATCGCCGGAGCCCATGGCGCCGAGCAGGCGCTGGGCCTGGAGGCGTACCATCGTCTCTTGCGGACGGCCAGCCAAGTCCTCGAGCAAGGGCACGATCTCGCGCCGCGGACGCGCGGCCAGGCACTCGCGCGCGATCTGACGCTGATCCTCGCCCGTGGAAGCGCGCAACGCTGGCGAGCCGGACGCGCTGCCCGGCACGCGGCCCTCCACCACGAAGGCGAACAACTGCGGCAGCTCGGCCGCGTCGAGACTCGCGAAGCGGCGCCGCAGCTCGGCTGCCGTACCTGGCTCGGCCAGGGCGCGCTCCAGGCCCCCGGCGAACGCGCTCTTGCGGGCGTCCTGCGCGCTCGCCGAGTTCGTGAACGTCAGCAGAGCGAGCGCGAGCACGGCCGGCATTGCCGACGCCAATCCCCTCCCAAGGTGGATCCCCATGGCCTAGACCGGATCGACCACGGGAGCCGTACCCGGACTCTTGATCGCGCCCTTCTTGAGAGTCCCACTGCGCGGGAACTGCACCTCGACTCCGTCCCTCTCCGCGTAGATGACGGACTTGACCACGCTCCAGTCGAACCCCTTCTCGGACCCCTTGTAGACGTGGTAGATGCCCGAGAAGTCGTAGTACTCGATCTTGAGGAACTGATCGGCGTGGGCCTGGGACGGAGTCGGAAGCAGGTTCTTGTCCACGTCCAGGATCTTGAACGGGTCCGCCGCCAGGTTGGTCGAGGCGCTGGCGAGCTCGACGATGCGCCAGGAGAGCATCTCGGGCAGGGCCGACTCGGCGGCCAGCTGGGCGAGGTGCAGGTCGAAGTGCAGCCTGGCGGCACCCTCGAAGGTCAGCGACTCCGCCACCAGCGCGCCGAAGAGCTCGAAGGCTTTGCCCACGGTCACGGACGCGTCCGGCGCGAAGATCACGCCGTGGAAGGAACCCGTGGCGCCGAGAGCGATCGGCTTGGCAGTCTCGCCGGGCACCTGGATGATCACGTCCTCGGGCTTCGAGCTGCTGGTCGTGAGGATGGAGCCGCTGGCCAGCTCGAGCGCGTCGGTCACGTACAGTGCGACGTGCCCCTGGCTGGTGTCGAAGGTGAGCTGGGCGGTGGCCTCGACCGACAGTGAGCCGAGCACGACTTGGGCCGGACCCTGGATGATGACCTCCGCCCCCGGCCCGATCGTGAGCGACTCATAGCCGACGTTTCCCGCCGAGATCACCAGCGGATAGGGAGAGCCGTGCACCTGCGGCTGGCCGAGCGCGAGCTCGGGCACCTCGACCGGAGGGAGCTCGGTGGCCGCTAGCGCGGGGCCGGTCGAGCCGGTGATGTTCACGCTCTCCGAAGTCTTGGCCTTGCCGTCCGGGCCGTGCGTCACGTCACCGTTGATCATCGTCGGGTACAGGAGCTCGCCCGCGACCAAGATGTCGCCGTTCGAACCGAGCGCAGCACCGCTCTTGTCGGCCTGCGACGCATAGGCGCCTTTGGTCGAGTCGTAGGCGTCCACCAGCGAGCCCGGAGCGAGCGCAAGGCTGCCCTCCGAGAAGGCGCCCAGCGCGGCCACGCTCGCATCGCCGCGATGCGCGACCAGCGCGAGCTCCGCCCTACCCGTGCCCACCATCCCGGTGGACTCGAGCCGCACGACCCCAGGCCCGAGCTCGGTCGCCTCGACCCAGAAGACGCCGTCACCGAAAAGTGCGGGCGCTTCAGGCGAGCCGACATTGCCGGACTTGCCGCAGGTCAAGCCCGCGAAGGCCTCGCTCAGGCCCGCCTCGGCCATGTAGAAGGCACGCTTCCTGTGCACGGCCTGGGTCTGGCGGTTTGCGACCGACGAAGCGAACTGCGAGAAGCTCGCAGCCAGCACCACCACCGTGGTCACGGCCACGAGCGACAGCACCAACGCGCTGCCCCGGCGCGCGGGCCCCGCCCCCTCTTGACGATCCTGGATCTTCATGATGCCCCACCTCAGTTGCGACAGGTGACGGTGGTTTCCTTCGTCACCTGGATGCGCTTGTTCTCTTCGACTTCACGCTCCAGCGACAGCCGGATCGTGACGCTCTTGTCGTCCACCACGAAAGCCAGCCCGAGCTCGTTGACCAGCTCGTTGCCGTTGTCGTCCACGCCGTTCATGAGCTCGTCCTCGAGCATTTCGCTGACGGTGTTGGCCCACACCACGCGGCGTTCGTTGGGCTCGCCCACGTTCTGGCCCCAATAGACCTGGCCCGTTTCCTCCTCCAAGCCGATCTTCTCGGGGTCGCTCCACACGACCTTGCCGTCCTCGACGCCCAGGCTGACCTGGAAGCGGATCTCGGCCATCGGAAAGGGCGCGAGCAGCGCGGGGTCGAGGCTCTCGCGCGCCGAGCCGACGATCGCGTAGGAGATCCTGTCGATCAGCGCCATCGCCTGGTCCTCCAGCTGCATCGCGGCGCTCTCGCCCTGGTGCGCGCGGCGCGCTTCGTCCATCACCAGCGTGAGCTTGGTGAGCACGAGCCCGATCAGCGCCATCGAGATCACCGTCTCGAGCACGGTGAACCCGGCCCGGCGCCGCGCGCGCGCACAGTTCATGGAGTCTCCTCCAGGCGGAAGTCGCCGAGCTGGGTGACGAGCTCGAACTTGCGGCCGCCCGAGCCGCTCTTCCACTCCAGCCGCACACTCACCGGTAGCAACAGGTAGTCGCTCGCGTGGTTGGCCGTATCGACCACGTTGTCGCCGTTCAGGTCGCGCGGCATGCCCAGGTGCTCGTCCACGAAGTCCTCGCGCAAGTGCCACTGTGTCACGGGCGCACCGAGCCCGAGCTTGCCGCCGCCCGACGGGCTCACCTGCACCGTCATGGTCGGGAAGGTGACGCGCCCGACTTTGCCACCTGGCGCGCCATCGAGCGGCTCCAGCCCGGGCACGTCGAACAGGTGCCCAGGGCCCGTGCCCTTCCCGCCCGGATCGTCGGCGGGATCCTCGTTGTAGTCGCGGTAGATCTCGAGGAAGAGCTCGTTGCGCATGCGCTCGAGGATCACGCGCGCCCCGTCGGCGGCCAGCGAGTTCTCGCGGTTCACGTGCCGCATGCGCGTGGTCGAGAGCAGCGTCTGGCAAAAAATGCCGGCCGCCACCACCAGCACGCTCAGTGCAACCAGGATCTCGACCAGCGAGAGGCCCGAGCGCGAGTTCGCGCGTCGCGCGCGGCGCAGGGACCCGGCTCGGCCAGGCCAAGGGAGATCATCAGAGCGCATGGTGTCCAGACAAACTGAGCGGCAAGGCAAGCGTCGAGGCAGCTGAGCAGCGCCGGCTCATCTCGGCCCCCTCCTCCGGGGATCGAGATGCTCCGCGCGCGTCCTTTCGGCCGCGGGAAGAAGCGCGATGGAGCCGAGCCGAAGGAATCCGGCAAGAGCCTCAAGGTGCCCACCCGGGCGCGCCGGGCCGCACCGTAGCCAGCCCTCCTCGCCGCCTGACGGGCGGCGTACCACTTCCGAGAATCTGCGCGCTGCGCGCGCAAATTCGGAAGTAGTCGCTCAGCCGCCTCGGGCGCGCTCGCGCAGCTCGCACAGGTCCGCGGGCAGCGCCGCCTCGATCACGAGCTTCTTTCCGCTCCACGGCGGCACGAGCGCGAGGCGCGAGGCATGCAGGGCCACGCGCCGGCTGCGCAGCGCGAGGACCGCGTCGCGCC
>JABFRZ010000169.1 GCA_013140785.1 Planctomycetota bacterium
CGCTGGTGCTGGGCGCGGACCAGATCCTGGCGCAGGTGCGCGCGGCGGGGAGGCCATCCAGGCGCTCCAGCAAGCAGGCCACGCCGGGGCTCACGACCGAGACGGGGTGGTGCGCGAGCTCGGTGCGCGTGCGCACGCGCTTGCCGAGCAGGAGCGCCTGCTCGAAGAGCGCGCCGAGCAAGCGTCCGGTCAGCCCGAGCTCGCGCGCCTCGGCGAAGGCCGCGCGCACCTGCGCCAGGATCTGGTCCTCGCCCAGCACCAGCGAATCGAGCGAAGCCGTCACGCGGAACAGGTGTCGCGCCGCGCCGCGCCCGGTGTGCAGGAACAGGCGCTCGGCGAGCTCGTCGGTGTCTTCCAGTCCGAGCGCGCGCGCCAGCGCCAGCCGGTCCGCGCGCGCGGGCGCGTGGCCATTCTCGCGCGCGAAAACGAGCTCGCAGCGGTTGCAGGTCGAGAGCAGGACCGCCTCGGAGGCGCCGAGATGGTCGGCCAGGGTCTTGGCGGCCGGCTGCTCGAGCGCGGCGAGGCCCTGCTTCAGGCGCTCGAGCTCGTTCACGCCGGCTTGGTGCAGCGAGAGCCCCGCGACGGCGACGCGTTCCATCAGGATGAGGAGGGTAAGAGCGGCCGATGCGCGGGTGTCACGGGTGTGTCACGCGCGCCGCACGCGTCCGCCAGAGCCGAGGAGGATTCCATCGGAGCGCGCGGACCCTAGGCTTGAGCGCTGGCATGAGCACACACGCCGTTCGTTCGGAAGCGCCGCTTGGAGTGCTCTACGTGAACCTGGGCTCGCCCGCTGCGCCGACAACGGCCGCGGTACGCGTCTTCCTCGACGAGTTCCTGGGCGACCCCTTGGTGGTGGACGCGAACCCGCTCCTGTGGTGGTTCGTGCGCAAGGTCTTCGTGCTGCCGCGCAGGGCGCCGAAGAGCGCGGCGCTCTACCGGCGCATCTGGAGCGAGGCGGGCTCGCCGCTGGTCGTGAACTCGCGGCGCTTCACCGGCGCGCTCGCGCGCGAGCTCGGCCCCGGTTTTTCCGTGGAGCTGGCGATGCGCTACGGGGAACCGTCGATCTCCGGCGGGTTGTGCGCCCTCCTGCGGCGGGGCTGCGCGCGCATCGTGCTCTTCACCGCCTTTCCGCAGGCGAGCAACGCCAGCACCGTCACGGTCGAGCGCGAAGTCGAGCGCGTGCTGGCCGAGCTTTACCCGGCACCCGAGCTCGTGCGCGTGCCGCCGTACTTCGCCGACTCGGGCTTCGTCGCGGCCTTGGCCGCGCGCGTGCGCGCGCTGGCGGGTGGCGGACCGATGCCGCACGTCGTGCAGAGCTTCCACGGTTACCCCGTGCGCTACGTCGAGGCCGGCGATCCCTACCGCGACCATTGCGAGGCCACGGCGCGCGCGCTGGCGAGCGCGCTCGGGCTCGCCGAGGGCAACTGGACGCTCGCCTACCAGTCGCGCTTCGGGCGCGAGCCCTGGCTTGCGCCCGACACGGCCGAGGTCGTGCCCGCCCTCGCCGCACGCGGACGCGTGCTCGTGACCGCGCCGAGCTTCACCACCGACTGCCTGGAAACGCTGGAGGAGCTCGGGCTGCGCCTGCGGGAGTCGCTGCCGGCGGAGCACGGCCAGGAGCTCATGCTCGTGCCGTGCCTGAACGACCAGCCGGACTGGGTGCGCGCCGCGGCCGCGCTCGTGCGCGCCGCATCCGTTTCCTGAGCTACAACTCTTCGAAGTGCTCGCCTGGCGCGACGATTCTTCGATCTGCGCGGCAATGAAAAACGCACCGCGGAGACGCGGAGGGCGCGGAGACTCGGGGCGGGGAGAAGGAGAGACCCGACGATCCATCTTCCGCATTCACTCCTTGCTCTTCCTCCGCGTTCCCCGCGTCTCCGCGGTGCGTTTGGGTTGCGGGCGAAGCCTGCGCTGAGGGCGCCTCGCCCGCACCTCGCCTCTGGCAACCGACCGGGCTCCTGCGGCATTCTCTCGTTCGTCTTGTCTTCGCCGTCCACACCGCTTCCCCAGCCCGAGCAGGCGGACGGCGCCAGCCCTGACGTCGCCAGCTCCGACGCCGGCGCTGCGAGCGCGCCCGCGAGCCTGGCCGACGGCCGAGCGCGGCGGCTGGATCCGCGTTACGTCGCTTGCGCGCGCATCGGCGAGGGGATCTTCGCGGCGGTGGTGCTGGTGAGCGGCGCGCTGGGGCTGACCTTCCTCGCGCTCGCGCGCGAGCCGAACGCGTGTCGGCTCGTGTTCCTCGGGCTCGTCCTGCTCGCGGGAGTCGGGCTGGCCGCGGGGGCGGCCTGGTTCCATCCGCCGCTCAAGTACACGCGCTCCACCTGGCGGCTGACGTCCTTCGGGCTCGAGATCCGGCGCGGCGTCTGGTTCCGGCACTGGATCAGCGTGCCGCGCGCGCGCGTGCAACACACCGACGTCGAGCGCGGGCCGCTCGCGCGGCGCTTCGGGCTCGCCACCCTGGTCGTGCACACAGCGGGGCAGCAGGACAGCGAGGTGCGTCTCGAGGGCCTCGCGCACGAGACGGCGCTCGCGATCCGCGACCATCTGCTGGCGGGCGGGGCCGAGACGGCTCCCGCGGAGGGCGATGGAGCCTGAGTCCGACGGCGCGCGCAGGTTGCACCCGGCCACGCTGCTCTTCGACGTGGGCCGGCGCTTCGCCTCGCTGGCGCTGTGGAGCGTGACCGTGGTGCTCTTCGCGGCCAGCTCGGAGGAGCGCTGGGTCCTGCTCTTCCTGTTGCCGCCCCTGATCGAGGCCCTGATCCGCTACGCCTCCTTCCGCTACGCCTTCGGGGCCGACCAGCTCGTGATCCGCTCCGGGCTCTTCGTGCGCGGCGTGCGTCACGTGCCCTACGCGCGCATCCAGAACATCGACACCGCGCAGGGGCCGCTGCACCGTCTGCTGGGCGTGGTCGAGGTGCGCCTGGAGACGGCCGCGGGCAAGGAGCCCGAGGCGGTGTTTCGCGTGATCACGAGCGCGCAGCTGGCCGAGCTGCGCGCGCGCGTCTTCGGCCCCGTGGCAGAGGCGCGCACGGCCGACGAGGCTTTCGAGCGCGAGGCGCCCTTCTTCCGTATGAGCGTGGGCGCCGTGCTGCTCTTCGGGCTGCTCTCGCAGCGTGGACTGGTGCTGCTGATCGGCGCGCTCGCGGCGCTGCGCGAGCTGCCCTTCTGGGAGCGGCTCGAGCAGCGCTTCGATCCGCAGGCCGAGCGCCTATCGGACGGTCTGGGTTCGCTCGGAGCTGGAGCCTGGGTCGCACTCGCGCTGCTCGCGATCCTCGTGTTGCAGTTGGGCTCGATGCTGTGGGCGCTGCTCACCTTGCACGGCTTCCGGATCGAGCGCCGGGGTGAGGACCTGCGCACCACTTGCGGATTGCTCACGCGCCAGACGGCCTCGCTGCACGCGCGCGCGCGCTCGCTCCTGGCCGTGCGCGAGAGCTTGGTGCAGCGCTGGATCGGACGCGCCTCGGTGCGCGCGCTGAGCGCGGGCGGCGACTCGACCCAGGCCTCGCAGATCGCGCGCAAGTGGCTCGTCCCGCTGTGCCGGCGCGCGCAGTTGCCTGCGATCCTGCGCGAGGTGCAGCCGGAAGCGCCCTTGGAGGCAGTGGCATGGCGGCCCGTGCACCCGCGCGCCCGGCGGCGCCTGTTCGTCAAGTGGGCGTTCGTGCTCGAGCTGCTCGCGTTGCTCGGGTGGCTGCAGTCCACTTGGCTCGGCCTCGTCGCCGCGCTGGCCGGGTTCGTGCTCGCGTTCGCGTGCGCTCGTTTGCGCGCGCGCCAGCTCGGCTGGGCACTGGGCGAGCGCGCGGTCTTCCTGCGCGACGGCCTCTTCGGCCGGCGGCTGTGCTGCGTGCGCTTCGAGAAGATCCAGTCCATTCAGCTCGTGCGCACGCCCCTGGACCGGCGCGCGCGCATGGCGCGCCTCACGCTCGACACGGCCGGGGCCGCCGGCTCGGAGCTGCGCTTCGAGCTGCCGTTCCTC
>JABFRZ010000387.1 GCA_013140785.1 Planctomycetota bacterium
TCGGCCGCGCTGCCGCTCGCGACGGCTGCGTGGGTCCCGAAGCGCGCCGCGAGGTCGGGCGCGTCCGCACCCCGCGGACAGACCTCCGAGCACACGTCGCAGCCGAAGACCCAGCTCCCGAGGCGCTCGCGCAGCGCGTGCGGGATCGGGCCGCGGTTCTCGATCGTCTGGTAGGAGAGACACAGGCGCGCATCGACTACGCCGGGCTCCAAGATGGCGCCGGTCGGACAGCCGTCGAGGCAGGCCGTGCACGTGCCACACGAGCCGGCCGGCGCGAGCGGCGTGGGCGAGACCTCGACGTCGAGCAAGAGCTCGCCGAGAAAGAACCACGGACCGAAGCGCGGGTTGAGGAGGTTCGCGGCCTTGGACTCGAAGCCGAGGCCGGCCTCGGCGGCATGGGAGCGCTCGAGCAGCGGCCCGGCGTCCACGACCTTCTTCCACGCCCCCAGGAGGCCGCGCGCGCGCAAGGCGCCGGCCAGCTTGCGCAGCTTGCGACCGATGACGTTGTGGTAGTCCCTTCCGGCCGCGTAGCGTGCCACGCGCGCGCCTCCGGCCAGCCCAACTGGGGCGCGCGAATGCCCGAGCCCGACCACCAGGAGGCTCCTTCCCTCGGGCAGGGAGAGGCGCGGATCGAGGATCCGGGCGCGGTGCTGTTCCAGCCACTCCATGTCGGCTTGACGCCCCGCCAAGAGCCATTCCTCGAAGCGTGCGGCGGCGCGCGGGGCCCGCAGGGGGGCCACCCCGACCAGGTCGAAGCCCTGCTCGAGGGCCAGCTCGAGCACCATCTCGGCGGACTTGGGAGCCGTCACGGCGGGAGAGCATAGTCCCTAACTCCATCCCTAGACGATGCTTCCGGACTCGGCGCCTTCTCGCCGGCGGGCCGCGCGCGAGCCATTCCGTAACTCCCCGATCCGCGCCCACTACGCTACGCTTGATCTAGGAGATTTCCTCCCTAGAGGATCCGTCCCCCGGTCCCATCCTTCGGGCGCCCCATGCCGCTCCGGTCCAAAGCCTCCACGGAGGCGCACCAGTGACGCAGGCTTTCGGTTCCACCGGACCGCTCGACTGGACGGCGACGGAGGAACAGCTCGCGGGAATCGGGTCCAAGTTCGAGGAAGTGCGGCGCGAAACGAGCGACGAAGGCGGCGCGGCCTTGCTCGCGATCTTGGACGAAGAGTGTGCGGGCCCCGAGGGGCGGCGCGACCGCATCTCGACCATGCTGATGGAGCTCTACCGGCTGCACAGCAGTCGCGCGGCGTTTGCCCTCCTCTACGAGCTCAACGCCCCCGCGCTGTACCAGCAGGTGGTCTCGCGCCTGCGCCGCTACCGCTGCCGTGCGGATGCGCTGGACGTCCTCCAGGAAGTCTTCTTCAACGTCTACCGCTATCCGCACCGCTTCGACTGCACGCGCGGGGACGCCTTTCGGGTGTGGACCGCGACCATCGTGCGCAACACGGTGCTGAAGCACCTGCGCTCGCTCTCGCGCAGCGGTCGCGGTGAGGTCGGCCTCGACGAGATCGGCGAGACCAAGGACGTCACGGCGGCCGAGCCCATCCGCGGCGTGATCGACGAGGAGAGCGCGCAAGAGTGCACGCGCGTCTACCTCAACTACCTCTACCTGTACCTGCGTTTCTACCAGATGCTCTCCGAGCGCGAGCAGCGCGCGATCCAGCTGGTCGAAGTCGAGGGCCAGAGTTACCGCGACGCGGCCCGCGAACTAGGGATCCGGCTCGAAAACCTGAAGATGGTGATCTTCCGCGCACGGCGGAAGATCCACCGTTCGATGCGCCGGGTGTTCGAGGGCCTGCCCCCGGACCTGCGGCCGGCTCGGGAGCCCGCCGCAGGGCGGCACACGGGTCAGGGCGCGGCCGAGACGGATGACGTGATGGAACCGGAAGAGCTGGACGAGACAGTGGGCGTGAGCGAGAAACTGCAATGAAATCGCAAGGCACGGATTGGTGGGTGGACGACCTGGCGGAGGTCTGCGTCCAGTTCCAGCTGGACCTCTCCTGCTTGGTGGATGGCGAGCTCGACGAGGTCGCGGCGGCCGGCGCCATCGCGCACCTCGAGGACTGCCAGAGCTGCCGCACGTTCTTCGACGATGCGCGCGACCAGGTGCGCGCGCACCGCGAGCTGGCCGACCCAGAGGGGCTGCTCGCGCGCTATTCCACGCTCCTCGGCGAGCGCGCCGGGAGCGATCTCGAATCGGTCGGACTCGTGCAACGCCTGGCGACGATCTTCTACCAGCTCGGCAAGGCCTACGTCCTGGCCGGCGCCGATCCGGGCTTCAGGACGCGCGTGTTCGAGAAGGCCGCGCACGTCGCTAGCCTGCAGACGCGCGGCCGCGGCTTCGTGGATGGCGTGCTCGCGAGCGGGCGCGCGAGCGAAATCGATTGGTCCGAGGCGCGCCACATGCTCAACGGTCGCCTCGAGCGCATCGAGAGTCCGCTGGAGAAGGGGCGGCGCTTGCTGGAGGAGGCGCTCGCCTCCGATCCCGAGCACGAGGAGGCCCGCATCTATCTGGCCTGGCTCGACGCACACGAGGAGAAGCCCATCCGCGCCGCGCGCGGCTTCCGCCAGGTCTTCCGCAATTCGGTGAGCGACGCGAATCGCGCTCACGCCGCCGTGCAGCTCGGGATCATCCTGGCCGCGGAGGGTGAGCACAGGAAGGCCATCGCTTGCAACCGTTGGGTCGTCGCCGCGGGCCTGGCCGACCGCGACGAGCGCTTCTTCTTCACGCGCTTCAACCTCGGCATCTACCAGGCCGCGCTGGGCGAGCGCGAACGCTGCGTGGCGGCGTTCCGCCAGCTGCTCGACCGTCATCCCCAACGTGCTGGCGAGGTCGCGAGCATGTTCCAGCGCTCGGCCATGACGCACGCCTTGATCCGACGCCAGCCCGGTTTCATGGAGGCCCTGCTCCAGACTTGCCCCGAGCTCGTCGCGCCCCCCGCCGGAGCGACGACGGAGGTGCCCCAATGATGAAAGCCGATTCCCTCTCCGTGCTCCTGCCGCGTTGCGGCCTGCGCGCTCTCCTCTCGGGTCTCTTCCTCGCGCTCGCCTGGCTCCCGATCTCGGCGGGCGGCGTCGGCGGATCCGGCAACAACGACTCCAACTCGAGCGGCGGAACGGTGGTCGACGCGCCGGGCGACGACGTGGGCAGCCTGCCCACGCGCGCCGACGTGTACGGGATCACCTTGGTGGGTGACCCGAGCGAGTTGCTCGGCCTCGGCGCCACGATCCGGGGACAGGGCCGCATCGAGGTTCTCGTCCTGCCGCGCGGCGGAATGGCTGTCACCTTCGTCGGCAACTATCGCCTCGAGGTCGATCGCGCCGCCCTGGCGCGCTCACACGTCAAGGTCTTGTTCCGGAGCGGCGCGGCTTTCACCGACGGCCGCGCGCTCCTCGCGCTCGGGGATTCGAGCTCGGCCTTCCTCGCACCCCGCCGGGTGCCGCTCCCGGTGGCCAGGCTCGCGGCCTCGCCGCGAGTGCAGGGGCACTTCATTTCGCTCGACGTGCTCGGCCCCACCGAGAGCCGAGCGCACGTCGCCGTGGACTTCGGAGCCGAGCGGGTCACTCTGTTCCAGCGCCTGCGCTGAGCACGCGCACCTTCCGGAGCCCCTGCTCCCCCGCTGGGAACAGGGGCTCCTTCGTCGAAGGCGCGGGCGCTAGTCTCCAGCGCGCTTGGAAGACACCCTGCTCGCTCTCGACGCCGGAACGACCGGCGTCTCGGCCGTCTTGTTCGACGCCGAGCTGCGGCCGATCGTGCGCGCCTACCGCGAGTTCGCACAGGGCTTTCCGCGGCCCGGCTGGGTCGAGCACGAGGCCAGCGCGATTCTCGGCGCGCTCGACGCCGTCCTGGCCGAGGCCCTGACGCACCCGCGCGCCGCGAGCGTCGTCGCGCTCGGACTCACCAACCAGCGCGAGACGGTTTTCGCGCTCGAGCGCGCGAGCGCGCGCCCCCTGGGGCCGGGC
>JABFRZ010000274.1 GCA_013140785.1 Planctomycetota bacterium
CGCCGGCTCGCGCGCCTGTCCGACGCCGAGCGCACGCCCTCGCCGCGCGTGCTCGTGCTCAAGTGCGCGCCCGAGGATCTCGAGCGCGCGCGCGAGATCCTCGCACGTCTGCCGATCCCGCTCGGACGCTGCTCCAAGTTCGTCCTCGCCGCCGCGCCCGAGTCCGGGCCGATCCCCTCCCGTTTTCGCATGCCGACCTCCGTGCCGTCGCCGGGACGTACCAGTTGGCGAAGTTTCATCCCTCGGTGTCCAGCCAGCTGCGTGCTGAACTACACTGCGAACTCGAGCTCGGGCGGCGAGCGCGCCGGGGCGAGGAGGGGGGCGGTGGTGCTCCCGGAATCGTCTCTCCATGCCGGCGAATGGCCCTCGCCTTCGTCGCCCTCTCCCTCTTGCCTTGAGCATTCGGAGGATCTGCTCGTCGTAAATCGGCTCTACGACTCAGTCGTCGCCGTCATCGTCGTCGCCCTGCTCCAGGAAGCCGCTTGGCAAGCGCCCTCCGCGGCGTCCTACTTCGGGCACCTCGAGAAGTAGGTCCTGAGCAACGCCTTCATCGTTGACCTTTGGACGACCCCGAGACATGGCATGGCCGTTTGGGACGAACAGTTGCGGATGATCGAATGGAGCGCTCTGACGCACGACCCGCAGGTCCGTCAGCGGGCGGCCGAGGAACGCCACGAGCTCGTCGATTTGCTGTGGGGTCAGATTCAGCTTGCCGATTTCGAAGTCGATGTTCTGGACGTTGTGCTCGCGGAAGTCGCCGCCGCGGTTGTAGAACTCCACAACCTGTCGGATCGTGCTCTGCCCGCCGTTGTGGAAGTACGGCGCAGTGAGCTGGAGGTTGCGCAAGCTGGGCACCTTGAAGGTGCCGTCGGTCACCGTCCGCTCGCCGATCGCGAAGGGCGGGTTCGCGATGTTGGGAATTGGGTAGGTCAGCAGTTCCCAGGATGGGATCGCGCTCGCGGGCAGCGTCAGCAGCTTGATGAACGACAGGGGATTCCCGAACGGATCGTTGCTGCCGCCCCCGAGATCCTCCTCGGTGGGCCGGACGCCGATGTTGTAGATGCCTTGGTCGTAGGCCACCACTTCACACTCGCCGTTGAACATCCGCTCGGCCCATTCCGCCGGCTGCCGGACGCCATCCACGACCGCACCGTCGAGAATGCGCCTGGAGTTGTCGGTGAGCTCGGCGCCCGAGTGACAGCCAAAGCACGCGGTATCAGCAGTCTCGCTGGTAAAGATGGCCAGACCGCGGCGCTCCTTAGCGGTGAGTGCACCCTGATAGCCGTCGAAAAAACGATCGATCGGCGCGTCGTCGGAGATGAGCGTCATCTCGTAGAGCTGGATCGAGAGCCCGAAGAACAATGAGAAGTTGTGCTCGAGCATCGTGTATTCGTCGTCGCGCAGCGGGCGATTCGGATGGGGCACGAAGGCGAGCGCGCCATTCGGTGCGACTCTGACGATCAGGTCCGATCGCCACCACGCCGGTTGAAACGCCCTCTCGATCATCTCCCGGTAGGTCTGATCGAGTCCGCGCGGGTACTCGCCGTGATTGACGAAGGGCGCGAGCGTGCTGTCGTCGTCGGCCACCTTCTGCATCCGCAGCGCTCGCGCGGACGCCAAGCGCTTGCCGACGTCCTTGAACGTGCGTCCGATGGATCCCATCTCGCGATTACTCAGCGGCGGACCGACGGCCTGCGACGCGAGGCTCGCGTTTTCGATGCGCACGACGACCGGGGTGATCCCGCCGACGCCGTCCGCGCGCAGGACCCGCGCCGCGTAGTCTCCCGCACCGTGGACGCTCACGCCGTTGAAGACGTTCTCCGCGCGCCGGTCCCAGAAGTTCTGGAGCGTGAACGCGGCGTTGATCACCGTCGGTGTGTTCCGCGGCTCCGCGCGGCGCGTGTTGATGCCCCGAATGTTGAACACCGGGTCGGGCACGACGATGGTCTCGTCTCGGGCCGCGCCCGGTACCGCGCGCACGAAGCGGCGAAGGAGTACGCCTTGAGAGGAGACGACGTCGTCGAGACTTCGCAGAATCGTCGAAGTCCGGTCGGTAGGGTCGGCCAGCTTGTGCAGCGGGAAGTCCGATGCCTTCAAGTGGTAGTTTGGGCCGCCCAGATCGATCGTCGGGTCGGGGTTATCTTGGCCGCCGGGATTCACTTGGTTGACGGAACGGGGATCGGCGCCGCCGCGGAAGTGGCACGACGCGCAGGCCTGCACGCCGTCGCTGCCTACCTGCATGTCCCAGAAGAGGGCCTTCCCCAGCGCGATGGCGGCGGCGCGACTCCGGACGTATGTCCCGAGGTTCGTCGGTTCGGGAACCGCAATCTCCTTCAGCGATCCGGGACCTGGGTTGTTGTCCGGGAACAACTCCTGCGCTTGCTCGCATGTACCCTCGCGAGCCGCCTCTGAGGCCGCGGGCGGTGCCTGGGCGTTTACGACCACCGGACTGGTCACGGACGTGCCAACCACGGCGACGGCGAAAGCGAGTGCGCGCGCCGCGACGATTGCATGGGTTCGATGGGGCGACTGCATCTTCAGTCCTCCGAGCGGGTTGGGCGGTATAAGCGGCTCTTTTTGGTTCCGGCAACGCATGTTCAGGAGCGGAAGGATGACGGCGGCAAGATGACGAGCGTGCATGGCGACCTCCGTCTCCAGGCTCGAACGGCGCGCCTCGCTCGCCCGAGAAAACCAGAAAAAGAAGCGCCACCAGCGGTCCCGTCCGCCCGGCGCCGGCCGATCTCCCCCAGGCCGTGTGGCGAGGCCGGCGGGTTGATTGCGGCTTGCCGAGGCGCCGTGGACCACCGGATTCGGTGCCCGGTCGACGAAGGCCCCTGCCGGCCTGCCCAGATCCGGTGCGGGAGAGGGTGTCGAGCGGTCCTAGCCTGCGAACTCGAGGCTGGGCGGCGAGCGCGCCGGGGCGAGGAGGGGGGCGGTGGTCGGGAGCCCGGCTCGCCGCGCTCGAGCGGCCCGAGCGCCTGCTCGTCGCGCCCGAGGCGCCACGGAGACCTCGGTAGCCAGAGAGGGGAAGGAGCGCGGTCGCGTGGTCGAGCCCGTGGTGCAGCTGGCTGTGGTCTCGCTGTTCCTGCCGTTCCTGCCGCTCACCGCCGGGCAGATCCTGCTCAACAACTTCTCTCGGACATCCCCGCGCTCGGGCTGGCGGACGACAGCGTGGATCCCGAGCCCGGGCGCTTCCGCACCGGCTGGTTCGTCGAGTCCCTGCTGACCGAGCTCGCGATCGCGCTGGTCGTGCGCACGCGGCGCCCGTTCTTCCGCAGCCGGCCGGGCACGCTTCTCATGGCATCGACCGCGGGCGTGCTCGTGCTGGCGCTGGCGATCCCCTACGTCCCTTATGCGGCCGTGCTCGGATTCGAGCCGCTACCGCCCGGCGTGCTGGCCACGTTCGTCGCCATCACGCTGCTCTACGTCGCGGCGACCGAGCTCGCCAAGCCGTTCTTCTACCGGGGCGTGGCGTGAAGACCTGGATCCTCGCCCTGCTGAGCAACTTCGCGATCCTGGGGATGGGGACAACGCTGGTCGGGCAAGCGAGCCTAATCGCGCTCGGCAGCGGCGTGATGGCGCTGCTCACGCGCGTCGATTGAGATCCGCGCGAGGAGACCATCGGAGGCGTACGGACAGGAGACCAGGGGAATACGCCGGCCATCGCATGTCTGCCGCCGCCGTCCAGGCGCACTCTGACCAGCCCGTTCGTGACCCGAGAGAGAGATGCCGAACATGTCGCCGTGTACTCTGACTCTGACCTGGATCCTGATCGCCTCGACGCCCGCGTGGGCGCAGGGGAACCAGCTCACGCTCATCCCCTCGAAGGACAACACGCTCAAAGGATAGTCGGTGCAAGCGCATGACCCCTGGACCGCCCCCTCCGGGAAGCAGATCGGGGGTGCGGAAGCCACCGGCGGGAGGTAGGCCCTGGGCCTGTGTAGAGGCCTTTCTGGGGTGAGCCACGT
>JABFRZ010000075.1 GCA_013140785.1 Planctomycetota bacterium
GTCCCCTGCCATCGCGAAGGCGTCCGCCCTCCCCGCCTCGGCCCCGGCCGACCGCTTCCCGAAAGGCCTTGTCCATGTCGCCCGCACTCGCCCATGTCGGGAGCCGCTGCGCGCGCTTCAGCAATACGGACGACTTCCTGCTGGGCAACGTGCTCGAACGCGCAGTGGACGGAGCCTGAGCGAGCACCTGCGGGAGGCGCTCTTCGCTCCCGCCGAAATGGAGGACACCTGCTCGAGTTGCGCGCGTCGCCGGCACGGCTCGCGGACGGCTCGACCAGCACCAGCGGGCGCGGGATCTCCCTCTCGCGCGTGGGCGCGTTCGCGTGCCAATCGGCGAGCTCGGAATGCCGCAGCCGAACCGCAGGGGTCGTGCGTCGTCATCCAGGCGTTCCATGCGCACCTGGGCGCAGAGCGCTCCCAGCGCGAGGGCCTAGCCTTGAGCGGGTGCACGGCGCCCACCCGACGACCCTCCACAAGGAGCCTGGTGCCATGCGCGTGCCACCCAACCTCGCGGATCCGCGCGCAATGGGCACGCCGGTCGATTGGGTCAGCCTGCGGCCGGAGCTCGACGGAATCCCGGGCGAGGGTTTCAACCTGGCCTGGAGCGCGATCGAGCGCCACGCGCGCGGCCCGCGCAGCGCGCAGACGGCCCTGCGCTTCGTCGCGCGCGACGGGAAGCGGCGAACCCTCACCTACGTCGAGCTGGCGCGCGCCGTGCGGCGCTGCGCAGGCGCGTTTCGACGGCTCGGCGTGCGCAAGGGCGACACGGTGTTCCTGTTGCTCCCACGCTGCCCCGAGCTCTTCACCGCGGCCTTCGGAGCGCTCGAGTGCGGCGCGCTGGTCGCGCCGCTCTTCTCGGCCTTCGGCCCCGAGCCGATCCGCACCCGTCTGGAGCTCGGCAGGGGCAAGATCCTCGTCACGGCAGCCGCGCTCCACGCGCGCAAGGTGAAGCCGATCGCGGGCTCGTTGCGCGAGCTGGCCCACGTCATCGTGGTCGAGGACGAGCGCATCCCACTCCCGCCGGGAACGCTGGGTTTCGCCAGCTTGCTGGCGCGCGAGAGCGAAGAGTTCGCGATCGAGCGCACGCAACCCCAGGATCCCGCGCTACTGCACTTCACCAGCGGCACGACCGGGAAGCCCAAGGGCGCGGTGCACGTCCACGGCGCCGCCCTGATGCACTGGCTGTCGGGCAAGTACGCGCTCGACCTGCACCCCGACGACGTGTTCTGGTGCACCGCCGACCCGGGTTGGGTCACCGGGACCTCCTACGGCATCCTCGCACCGCTCCTCATCGGCGTCACGAGCGTGGTCGACGAGGGCGAGTTCGACGCCGAACGCTGGTACCGCATCCTCGCGGAGGAAGGCGTGACCGTGTGGTACACGGCGCCGACGGCGATCCGCATGCTCATGAAGGCCGGGCCTGCGGCGGCGCGTGCGCACGATCTCACGCGCCTGCGTTTCGTGGCCAGCGTGGGCGAGCCCCTGAATCCCGAGGCGGTGTGGTGGGGCCAGGAGGTCCTCGGCCTGCCGATCCACGACAACTACTGGCAGACCGAGACGGGTGGGATCGTGATCGCCAACGTACCGGCGCTCGACATCAAGCCCGGATCCATGGGCCAGCCCCTGCCGGGGATCGAGGCCTTCGTCGTGAAGCGCGGACGGGACGGCGCGGTCGAGCACCTGGAAGGGCCGGACGTGCAGGGCGAGCTGGCCCTGCGCGCGGGCTGGCCCTCGATGTTCCGCGCCTATCTCGGCGAGGAGGAGCGCTACGAGAAGTGCTTCGCGGGCGAGCTCTATCTCACCGGCGACCTCGTTCGGCGTGACGCGGACGGCTACTTCTGGTTCGTCGGACGCGCCGACGACGTGATCAAGTCGGCGGGCCATCTCATCGGTCCCTTCGAGGTCGAGAGCGCGTTGCTCGAGCACCCCGCCGTGGCCGAGGCGGCCGTGATCGGCAAGCCCGACCCGCTGGCGGGCGAGCTGGTCAAGGCCTTCGTATCGCTCAAGGACAGCGTGCTGCCCTCACAGGAGCTGCGGGCCGAGCTCCTGGCCTTCGCGCGCAAGCGCCTGGGTCCGGCCGTGGCGCCGAAGGAGCTCGACTTCCGCCCGTCGCTGCCGCGCACGCGCAGCGGGAAGCTCATGCGCCGCCTGCTGCGCGCGCGCGAGCTCGGGCTGCCCGAGGGCGACCTATCGACGCTCGAGAACTCGCCTCCGTTGTAGTGACTGGTGCTGTGCGTCACGTAGAGGAGGAGCGCCTGTCCCGAGGCCGCAAGCGTTGGCTGCGAGGCGGCGAGATGAGAGTCTCGAAGGCGCAACTCCGCGGCGGCGCAGGCGGCACGGGATAGGGGCAGCGACTCACACCCCCCGTCCGAACGGACGCGCGGCGGCACGATCTCCGGCGGTGACCCAGGCTCGGGCCGAGGCCCGCGTCCGCTCGTCGCAAGCGCATGCGCCCAGGGAGCAACCGCCTTACGAAGGTGTGCGCATGGGGTCCGCCAGGAGCGCGTGCGAGAGTGCCGGCGGAGGTATGCCATCGAGACCCTGTCCCCCCATGTGCTCGCGAGCGCGGGAAGCGCACCACGTTCTCCTACGGCGAGCGCGAGCGGGTCGATCTCTTGCCCATGATCGGCAAGGGAGTGGGCGAGTCGCGGCGTGTCGAAGACGTGATGAGCAAGGACTTCGTGGCCGTGACGGGCGGCAAGACGCCGCTCTCCGAGGCTGCCCTCTGCATGCTGCGCGACGGCTTCCACGCCTTGCCTGGAGAACGGCGCGCTCGTGGGCATCGTCACCTCGGCCGACGTCCTGCTGGCGCTGGGCACGATCGACGAGCAGGTCCTCGAATCCGCTTGGTCCAGCGAGGCGGCCCTGAGCGCGAACCGGACGGAGGAGTGAGCATGGAGATCCCGCTGCAAGTCTCCTTCCGCGGCGTCTCCGCGCCTCCCGACGTACACGCCCTGTGCCTCGCAGAGGTCGAGAAGCTCGCGCGCTTCCACGGGCGCATCACGAGCTGCCGGGTCGTGGTCGGCGAGCCCAACCGCCGGCACGAGAAGGGCAACCTGTTCTCCATCCACCTCCGGCTCGGAATCCCGGGTGGAGAGCTGGAGGTCAATCGCGAGTGTCCCGAGCACCAGGCCCATGAGGAGCTGCGCACCGCGCTGCGCGACGCGTTCCACGCGGCGCGCCGGCGCCTGCAGGACTTCGTGCGCAAGCAAGACGGACGCGTCAGGCTCCACCGGCCGCGGGAGCCGCGCGCATGAGTCCCGTACCGACAGAGCTCGACTACGAGGGGCTGCGCAGCCGCATGGTCGAGCGCCAGATCGCCGGCCGCGGCGTGCGCTCGCCGCTCGTCCTGGCCGCGATGCAGAAGGTCCGCCGCGAGGGCTACGTGCCCTCGTACCTGGGCGAGTTCGCCTACGAGGACACGCCACTCCCGATCGAGGAGGAGCAGACCATCTCGCAGCCGTACATCGTGGCCTTCATGCTCGACGCGCTCCGGCTCGGCGGCGACGAGCGCGTGCTCGAGATCGGCACGGGTTCCGGGTACGCCGCGGCGGTGCTGGCCGAGATCGCGCGCGAGGTGTACACGATCGAGCGCCACGAGCCGCTCGCGCGCGAGGCCGAGCGGCGCCTGCGCCGGGACGGCTACCGCCGTGTCCACGTGCGCCACGGGGACGGCACGCTCGGCTGGCCGGAAGCGGCTCCGTTCGATGCCATCGTCGTGGCCGCCGGCGGTCCGAAGGTGCCGCAGGCGTTGCGCGAACAGCTCGCGCTCGGCGGGCGCCTGGTGATCCCGGTGGGCGAAGTGGTGGGCCTCCAGAAGCTCGTGCGGGTAACGCGCGTGACGGAGTCGCGCTTCGAGGAGGAAGAGCTCGGCGGCGTGCGCTTCGTGCCCCTGGTGGGAGCCGAGGGCTGGCGCGAGGAACGCCCGCGGCCGCCGCGCGTGGAACGCCCCAGCCCTCGG
>JABFRZ010000675.1 GCA_013140785.1 Planctomycetota bacterium
GAGAGCGACAGAGCGACGGCGGAAGCGGCCTCTGTGGCCGCTGAGCACGGCCTGGCTTGTTACGAAACGACGAGCTCGACGCCGCAGCGCGAAGGCACGCGAAGCCGCAGTAGCGACTTTCACCACGGGCTGCGAGGCCGCGCGAAATCTCGGCGGCGCGTGTTGGTCACCGCCGGACCGACGCGCGAGCACATCGATCCGGTTCGCTATCTCACCAACGAATCCAGCGGCCGGATGGGCTTCGAGTTGGCGGCTGCGGCGGCCCGCGCGGGCGACCGCGTGACGCTGATCGCCGGCCCGGTGACCCTCCCCACCCCGGCAGGGGTCGAGCGCATCGACGTGGTCAGCGCCCGCGACATGCTCGCGGCCACCCGTCGCGCCTTCCGCCAAGCCGACGTCCTGTTCATGTGCGCAGCGGTCGCGGACTGGCGTCCGCTCCGAAAGCGCGCTGGAAAGTGGCGCAAGGAGAAGGAATCAAAGGATGTCGCATTCATCGAGCTGGTGCGCAATCCGGACATCCTGGCGACCCTGGCAGGGCGCAAGGGAGCACGTCTGGTCGTCGGATTCGCGCTCGAGACTGGCCGGGGTGAGGCGCGCGCGCGCGCGAAGCTGCGCCGAAAGGGCGCCGACTACGTCGTTCTCAACGACGAGCGCGCCCTGGGGGCGACGCGGACGAGTGTGACCATCCTCGGACGCGACCGTTCTCGGCGTTGCCTCCAGGGACAGACGAAGCGGGCCGTGGCGGAGGTTCTCGTGCGCTTGCAGGTGCTGGCACAGGCAGGCTCGGAATAGGGCGCGGAAGAAACAGGCCGAAACCGGGAGTCGAGACGCTATGTTTCGCCACCGCGGGCGCCCCCATCAGGGCCGGGGCGTATCCACCGCTCCTATCTCGATGGCCGGCAGCACTGTTAGGGGCAGCACTGAGAAGAAGCAGAAGCGTGCCCGGTCGCTCGGCGCGGGACTGTTCGAGCGCCTCGGCCTCGCGCGCGAACGGACCGGCGGCCTGAGCGAGACCGTCCAGCACATCCAGGAGATGAAGGGGCTGCTCGCGTTCGGCCTCGGCCTCTGGCTGCTCGTCTCCCTGATCAGCTTCGAGCACCCCATCGCGGCGGCCGAAGGCGGGAACTGGGGCGGGCAGGCGGGCAACTACCTCGCTGGCTGGGCCTTCGCGTTCTTGGGATGGAGCGCCTACTCGCTGGCCTTGCTCGCGCTGGCCTGGGGCGCCGTGCTGGTGGCACAGAAGCGCATCTCGATGCCCTGGGTGAGAGTGGTCGGAAGCTCTTGCTTCCTGATCGCTTCTGCGTTCCTCTTCCAACTCGCCGCGGGCGACCGCGGCCAAGACTTGCCCAACGGGCCCGGCGGCTACTTCGCCCTCGAGCTCGTCGGGCCAGGCGGACATGGACAGCACGTGCCGCCCGTCCTCGTGGAAAAGCTCGGGCGTCCCGGGCTCTGGATCCTGCTCGTTCTCTCGACCCTCATCTCCTTCATGCTTGCGACCGAAATGGCCTTCTATCCAGCTGCACTCGCGTTCCGGGATTGGATCTCCGAGCGCCATGGCACGGGAGGCGAGAGCACTCCCGCGGCGATCCTCGGTTGGCTGAGGCGGCTCCTCGTCGGATTGTGGAGCTTCCTCCGCGGCGCGGATCTCGAAGACGAAACGGCCATGGCCGTGTTGGTCCCGGCCGCTCCGACGACCCAGAGACGAGCTCGTGCGAGCCCGGAGTCTCCGCCCGCGGAGTTGCCCGAACTCGTCGCGGAAGACGACGACGAGGACTTCGGCACCGACGACGTCGACTGGGTCGATGACGACGACGAAGCCAAGGACGACGAAAAGGACGGCGACAAGGACGCCGAGAAGAGCGACGACGACGACGACGCCGAGGAAGCCGGCGAGGACTACGACGCCGATCTCGACGACTGGAATCAGGCCAGGGGTGAGCCGGAGGCCGAGCCCGCCGAGCGGGAAGCGGTGCCGGCTTCGCGCGTGCGCCCGGCCGCCCACGCCGCCACGCTCGAGCCGCCCACACCGCCGCTCGGCGACTGGAAGCTCCCGCCGCTCGAGTTACTCGAGCCGTCTCGCCCCACGAGTCCGGATGACGAGCGCGTGATCGAAGCGCAGGCGAGGCGGCTGGAAAACGCGCTCCGATCCTTCCGCGTCGAAGCCTCGGTGGTCGCGGCCAAGGTCGGCCCGGCCGTGACCCTGTACGAGCTCGAGGTGGCGCAGGGCACGCGCCTGAACAAGGTCACGCAGCTCAGCCAGGAGATCGCGGCCGCGCTGCGCGCCAAGTCCGTGCGGATCATCGCGCCGATCCCCGGCAAGTCCACGATCGGCATCGAGGTCCCAAACGAGAAGCGCCGCGTCGTGCGCCTCTCCGAGCTCGTGACCCAGAAGGCCTACGACAAGAAGTTCATGGCCTTGCCGCTGTTCCTCGGGATGGATGCCGAGGGCGACGCGATCGTGGAAGACCTCTCGCGCATGCCGCACCTCCTGATCGCCGGCACGACCGGCTCGGGCAAGTCGGTGTGCATCAACGGCATCCTGGTGAGTTTGCTCCTGACACGCTCGCCCCACGACGTGCAACTGATTCTCGTCGACCCGAAGATGGTCGAGCTGCAGATGTTCGCCCAGGTGCCGCACATGATGCTGCCGGTGGTGAGCGACATGCGCCAGGCGACGAACGTGCTCCTGTGGGCGGTGGACAAGATGGAAGGCCGCTACGAGCTGTTCCAGCGCGCCGGCGTGCGCAACATCAAGGGCTACAACGCGCTCGGCGAGGAAGGCCTGAAGCAGCGTCTCGGAGATCAATTCGACGCAGAGCGCACCCCGCGCCACGTCCCGTACATCGTCATGGTCATCGACGAGATGGCCGACCTCATGATGGCCTCGAAGAAAGAGGCCGAGCTCTCGATCACTCGCCTGGCGCAGAAGTCGCGCGCCGTGGGCATCCACGTCATCGTCGCCACGCAGCGGCCCTCGACCGACGTCATCACGGGCGTCCTGAAGGGCAACCTGCCCTGCCGCATCGCCTTCCAGGTGGCCAGCAAGGTCGATAGCCGCGTGATCCTCGATCAGATGGGCGCGGAGAAGCTGCTCGGCCAGGGCGACATGCTCTACACGCCGCCGCAGAGCTCCATGATCAAGCGCGTGCAAGGCGCCCTGGTCGAGGACCACGAGATCCAGGCCGTGGTGGACTTCATCAGGCAGTCCTCGGTGCCGAGCTTCAGCCAGGAGCTGGTCCAGAGCGCCACGGGCCAGCGCGCCGCCACGGATGCGGGTGCCGGCGCGGAGCAGGACGAGCTGTTCGGCGAGGCCGTGCGCATCATCCTCAAGTCGAAACGCGGTTCGGCCAGCCTGCTGCAGCGCGCGCTCGGCATCGGCTACACGCGTGCCTCGCGTCTGCTCGACCTGATGTGCAGCGAGGGCCTCGTGGGCGAGTTCAAGGGCAGCAAGGCGCGCGAGGTGCTGCTGTCGCTCGAGGATTGGGAGCGCATGCAGGCCGACGCGCCCAGCGCACCGCGAGCGCCGGGCAGCGCACAGGAATCCATACATGAGTGAGCGCACCCACAACGAGAAGACCCACCTCCAGGACGCCGTCGGCTTCGCTCTGATCTTGCTGGGCGGTTTTGGCGCCGTCTCGATCGTGCTGTTCCTGCGCGGACAGCAGCCGGCCGAGAACGCGATGCGCGGCGCCACCTGGCCCGTGGTCGAGCTCGTGACCCTGCTCGGCTCGGCCTCCGCGTTGATCTTCACTGCCGGGCTGGCCGGGCTGGGCGTTCTGCTCTTCCTGCGCACGACGGTGCTCGCGCCCGCGCGTCCTGCGCTGGGGCTGGCGACGCTCGCGCTGGGGTTCGCGCTGATCCTCGGGGCCGTGGAGAGCGGCGGCGAGGCGGGGGCGTGGCTGCCGGGATTGCTCGCGGGCTTCGCCGGGCGCGCCCTCGGCGCGGTGCTCGGG
>JABFRZ010000427.1 GCA_013140785.1 Planctomycetota bacterium
GCGCTGGCGCTCGGCTCTGCCTCGCGCGGCTGGCGACCCGTTCCGCTGTTCAACTCGTGCCCCGGTCCAGACGCGCTGGTCGATAACGAGTCGATCCGCGCCGGCCTGCTGGATGGCGCGTCGGTGCTGCGCGAAGCGGCGCTCGCGCAGGCGGCGCCGCCCGCCTTCGTGCTCGATTCCCGCCGCACCGAAGGCGCCGTGGCGCCACGGCGCTTCGACAATCGCTGGGTCGTGTTCCCGCAGGACTTTCCCTCGGCCGCGCGGCTCCTCTCGAGCGGCATCCGGCGCGTGCTCCTGGTGCAGGACGGCCGCAGCGAGCCCCGCTCCGACCTCGCGCACGTTCTCCTGCGCTGGCAACGCGCAGGCCTCGAGATCCTGTCGTTGGACCTCGCCGGTGAGGCGCCGGCCGCGCCCATCACGGTCGCGAAGCCGAGCCGTTTTCGCGCCCTCGGCTACCGCGCTCTAGTCGCGCTCGGACTGCGCAAGAGCAGCGCGGGCGGCTTCGGCGGAGTCGTGCCGCCGCCCTCGACGGGCGGAACCGGGGCGATGTGGGCCTGAAGCGACGGGCCGACGGGGCACGGACCTGGCGAGGGAAGGCGAGGCGTGCTAGCGTCACTGGTGATGGACGAGCGCTCCGAGCGCGTTGGCAGGCGGCGGCTCTTGCTGCCGGCGGAC
Source organism: Planctomycetota bacterium (assembly GCA_013140785.1). Taxonomy (GTDB): domain Bacteria; phylum Planctomycetota; class UBA1135; order UBA1135; genus JABFRZ01. Next base: position 676 of record JABFRZ010000427.1, read on the forward strand.
CTCGGGAACCGCTTCAATGCGTTCTTGCTCGACTGCATCGCGCTCGGCATCGTCCAGGGGATCGCGTTCTCGCTGTTCCGCCTGCGTCCTCCGACGTACACGTCGTACACCGGCCTCTTCAAAGACCGAATCCTCGACCCCGGTCGAAACTTCCGGATGCCGGAGACGTGGGCTGAGCTCACGCCCGCGGCCTGGCTGGTCTTCGCGCTCCTTCCCGGCTTCCTGGTTCTGCAGGCCGTTCTTCTCGCGCGGCGCGGACAATCGCTCGGGAAGCTCGCCTCTCGGGTGCGCATCGTGGACGCGCGCGATTCGAGCCCCGTCGGCTTCGTGCGCATCGTCCTCGTGCGCTTCGTCTTCTTGCTCGCGGTGGCTCTTGGGCTCAACAGCCTGAGCTTCCAGCTCGGAAACCTCACCGTGTCGCTCGGGTTCCTCTTGCTACTGATCGACGTGCTTTGGGTCTTCGGCAAGGAGGGCCGCTGCCTGCACGACCATCTCGCCCGCACCAAGGTCGTGAGCTGGCCGCGCCGCGCGAGCCTGCAAGCTCCTGCATGACGCATGACCCGATCCGGGTCGCCGATACCCAGGCGTGGTTGCGGCGAGCCAACCGCGACCTGCGAGCCGCAGCTCACGACCTGAAAGCCGAGCCGTCCTTGCACGACGCGGTCGTCTTCCATTGTCAGCAAGCCGTGGAGAAGACTAGGACCCGGTAGCGCGTACCCGCGAGTTGGTTGCTCGAGGATCTCTACTCTCCGCGCTTTCGCTACGAGCTCCTCGTAGCGACGCTGCTCTTCGCGGCGCTCGGCTTCTCGGGCTGAGAGTCGCTGCTCGCGCAGACGAATCTCGTCCGAAGACAGGCAACCCGCAGTCAACGCGACCAGCGGAAAGGAGAGGAGCGCGAGCCTGAGCATCTACGCTCCTTCGACGCGGCGCAGTTGGCACTCGAGGCCGACCCTACCTTGATTCGGATCCAGCCGTGACCACTTCCGCCGGCTCGCTCTTGCGTCGCGGCTCGAGCTTCCACCCGCCGTCGTCGAAGTCGAAGACCGCGGTGTCGCCGGGGAGCAGCTTGCCCGAGAGGATTGATTCAGCCAGCTTGTTCTCGAGGCGGCGTTGGATGGCGCGCTTGAGCGGGCGCGCGCCGTACTCGGGATCCCAGCCTTCCTCGGCCAGGGCGCTCTGCGCGGAGTCGCTGAGCTCGAGGGTGAGCTCTTGCTCGGCGAGACGTTGCTCGAGGCGCTTGACCTGCACGTCCACGATCTTCGCGATCTCGGCACGCGCGAGCGGCTTGTAGACGATCACCTCGTCGAGGCGGTTGATGAACTCGGGGCGGAAGCGGCCCTTGACCTCGGCCTCGCTGCGCAGGTTGCTGGTCATGAGCACCAGCGTCTGCGTGAAGTCCACCACGTGACCCTGGCCGTCGGTCAGGCGCCCGTCGTCGAGGATCTGCAGCAGCACGTTGAAGACGTCGGGGTGCGCCTTCTCGACTTCGTCGAAGAGCAGCACCGAGTGCGGCTTGCGGCGCACGGCCTCGGTCAGGGCGCCGCCCTGGTCGTAGCCGACGTAGCCCGGGGGTGCCCCGAGCATGCGCGAGACGGCGTGCTTCTCCATGTACTCGCTCATGTCGAGGCGGATCATCGCGCCCTCGCTGTCGAACAGGAACTCGGCCAAGGCGCGCGCGGTCTCGGTCTTGCCGACGCCCGTGGGCCCGAGCAAGAGGAACGAGCCCAGCGGGCGCGAGCGTTCCTGCAGCCCGGCGCGCGCGCGGCGCACGGACTCGGCGATCAGCTCGAGCGCGTGGTCCTGGCCGACGACGCGCTCGCGCAGGCCTGCCTCCATGTGCAGCAGGCGCTCGCGCTCGGTCTCGAGCAGGCGCGTGGCCGGGATGCCGGTCCAGCGGCTGACGACCTTGGCGATGGCCTCGGCGTCCACGACCTCGGGCAGGAGCGCGCCGTCCTTCTGGGCGCGCTTGAGCTCCTCGCGCGCGCTCTTGACGTTCTTCTCGGCGGCCGGGATCTCGCCGTAGCGCAGTTGTCCGACGCGCTCGAAGTCGCCCTCGCGCTCCTTGCGCTCGGCCTCGGCCCGCAGCGACTCGCTCAAGGCCTTGCCGGCGCGGATCTTCGTGATCAGCGCCTTCTCGGTCTGCCAGCGCGCGAAGAGCGCGCTCTTGCCTTCGTTGAGCTCGGCCAGCTCGGTCTCGAGCGCCGCGAGGCGCGCCTTCGAATCTGCGCCGCCCTCCTTCTTCAGCGCGCTCTTCTCGATCTCGCGCTGGCGGATCTTGCGCTCGAGGCCGTCGAGCTCGGGCGGCAGGGAATCGATCGAGATCTTGAGCTGGGCCGCGGACTCGTCCACCAGGTCGATGGCCTTGTCGGGCAGGAAGCGCTCCGTGATGTGACGCTCGGAGAGGCGTGCGGCCGCGACCAGCGCCTCGTCCAGGATGTTCACGCCGTAGTGCGTCTCGTAGCGCTCCTTCAGGCCGCGCAGGATCGCGAGCGTGTCCTCGACGTCGGGCTCGTCCACCTGCACGGGCATGAAGCGCCGCTCGAGGGCCTTGTCCTTCTCGATGTGTTTCCTGTACTCGTCCAGCGTGGTCGCGCCGATGCAGTGCAGCTCGCCGCGCGCCAGCGCAGGCTTCAGCATGTTGGCCGCGTCCACCGCGCCTTCCGCGCCGCCCGCGCCGACCAGGGTGTGCAGCTCGTCGATGAACAGGATCACGTCGCCCTGGCCCTCCGCGATCTCGGCCAGGATGGCCTTCAGGCGCTCCTCGAACTCGCCGCGGTACTTGGCGCCGGCCAAGAGCGCGCCGAGGTCGAGCGACATGATGCGCTTCCCCTTCAGGCCCTCGGGCACGTCGCCCGCCACGATCCGGTTCGCGAGGCCCTCGACGATGGCGGTCTTGCCGACGCCGGGATCGCCGATCAGCACGGGGTTGTTCTTGCGGCGGCGCGAGAGCACCTGCATCACGCGCCGGATCTCGTCGTCGCGCCCGATCACCGGGTCGAGCTTGCCGGCCTTCGCATCGGCCGTCAGGTCGCGCGCGTACTTCTCGAGCGCCTCGAAGCTCGACTCTGGTTCCGGGCTGTCCACCTTGCGCGAGCCGCGCGCTTGGACGATCGCGGCTTCGACCTTGTCGGGCGTGAGCTTGCGTTCGGCGAAGAGCTTGGCCACGCCGCCCTCGCCCTTGGCCGCGAGCGCGAGCAAGAGGTGCTCGGTCGAGACGAACGAGTCGCCGAACTTCTTGGTCAGCGCGACGGCGTGCTCGAGCACGCGCTGCAGCTC
>JABFRZ010000419.1 GCA_013140785.1 Planctomycetota bacterium
CGCCAGTCTGCCGCCCGCGCGCGCGGCATCCTCGGCCAAGAGGAGATCAGCGCGCACGGGCGGCAGACTGGCGGTGGGCACCGCGGTCCGGAGGCGTCGCTCCAGAGACGGCGGGCGCCCGCCGTGCTCGGTCTGCGCGGCGGAAACGACCGCGGCTAGCGCCAGGAACGAGCAGGCCAACGCGAAGAAGATGCGGAACATGGTTGAGCGGTGTCTTCCGGGGCGACGTCGTCCCGGTGACTCCGATGCGAGCGGATTGTAGGTGGCGGTGGCGGATCCCGACAGGCGCCCAGGCTACTGGACGCAGGAACCCGCCCCCCTTGTTCGGTGTCGGCCTCCTCGACCGGGAAGAACCTTCGCGACGGAGCAAGGAGCCTGCTCTCGAAGGTACCCGCCGGGCAGGCTCGGGGCGGCGAGCGCCCTCAGGCCCGGACGGTCGCTCGCCGCGACGTGTCGGCCAGAGCCGCCGTGCCAGACAGGACCGGTGCGACCTCGAGCTCGCTCGGGCCTTGGCAGCGCGGCTCGCAGATGGCTGCCAGGCCCTCCACGAACACCGCCGTGAGGCTCGCGCGCGCGCGCGCCTCGGGACAAGCCACGATGCCGCGCACGACGTCGTTCAGCGACAGGAGCCCGAGCAGCCGGCCGTCCGCGTCCAACACGGGCAACCGGTGCACCTGGTGGTCGCTCATCACGCGCACCGCGTGCTCGAGCGAGTCGTCGGGCGCGCACGCGAACACCGCCTTCGACATCACGCTGCCCGCGCTCAGCTCGCGCAGGGTCCGACCCTGAGTGAAGGCCCCCATGCACACATCGCGGTCGGTCAGCATGCCTACCACCTCGCCGCGCTCGCCGACCACGGGCAAACAACCGCAGTCGTGCTCCCACATCGATCGGGCCGCCCACTCCAGATCGGTCTCGGGCCGGCAGGTGAAGACCTCGCGCGTGAAACACTGCTCGACTTTCATGTCGGTTCTCCCGCGGAGCTCCGGACCCGTTCGACCCATCCACACCTCCCGCTGCGCACTCCCCGGCCTGGAGCTCCGCCTGATCGTGGCCTGGGAACGCCGCGGATCGGCCGGCAGGCTAGCAGCTTGCGCGCGGCGATGCGCGCGGCGGCCGCCTCGACTCGGCTGGCCCGCTGGTGCCGGTCGCCGGGGCCCTCGGTGGTGAAGAACGGCTCGAAGATGCGCGCGCGCACCTCCGGGGGCATCCCGCAACCGCCGTCGCCACCTCGCACTTCTCGCCTCAGATCCTACCCAGAAGTGAGGATTCGCTCCGGCGCGCGCGCGCGAGAGACTCGCTCTCAGGTCGCACGCCTCCGTCGCGGAGTCTGCGCGGTGCCCGTGCGACGAATGCCCAAGCAGGGCAAGAGATCCCGCGCGGCAGTCCGCGCCAAAAGCAAAAGGAGCCCGGCCATGACGACCACATCCGCCACGGAGAAGATCCTCACCCCCGCACGCCCCGGCATGGAGGGCGATTCGTTCGCGACGACCCTGGGACAGCGCGTCGAGCACGCCCGTGAGCGCGTGGGCGAGGTGGCCCATCGCGTCAAGGAACGCGCGCTCGAGAAGGAGCAGGTGTTCGAGGGCTACGTGCGCCTGCACCCGGTCAAGTCCGTGCTCGTCGCAGCGGGCATCGGGGCGGGACTCGGGCTGGTCATCGGGACGCTGCTCGCCCGGCGCTAGCCCCATGATCCTCCCGCAGCAATCCGCGCGGACAGAGTCGGGCCCGTCGAACGGCGAGCACCCGCCCGCCGGGGCGGGCGCGCGGCCGGGTATCGAGGATCTGCTCGCACCGCTGGCCGACGCCCTTGGGCAAGCGTGGATCCTGGCGCAGATCCACTTCGACCGTGCCCGGCTCGCCCGGCAACGAGCATGGGAGCGCACGTTCCACCGCCTCGTGGCGGGCAGCGTGCGCTCCTTGCTCGCGCTCGCTGGGATCGTCTTCGCGACGCTCGGCGCGCGCGGCGGCTTGCACGCGCTGTACGCCGGCCGTCCGTGGCAGGCCGAACTCACGACCGGGCTCTTGCTGCTGGGCACTGTCTTGATCTGGGGCCGGTTGGCGGGTCGGACGGACGAGCGCGCCGCACGCCGCCGGCTCGCGGCCAAGTACGCGGCGTCCAAACCACGAAGCAGCGGAGGAGAACATGCGAAAGCGGGACGAGACCCTCGAGTTCCTGGATGAGGCCGGGGCGCGCGCCCTGGAGCGGCTCCAGCACGACCTCGCAAGGTGGCGCCGGGAGCTATCCGAGGACGGCGCGGCAGGTGAGTTCGTGCGCGCGCATCCACTCCTCGCCTTGACCGGAGCGACGGCCGTCGGCCTCGGGCTCGGCCTGGCCGCGCGGGCTACACTGCGTTCCACGGGCCGAGTCGTGGCATCGCTCTCGTCGCTGGCGATGCCGCTGGGTCTCTCGACCAGCCTGTCGCGCGGCTGGCGGGGCCGACTCTCCGGGCTACTCCGGCCCTGAGGCGAAACCGCATCAGGTGGCCTCGCTCGCTGCTCGAGAGATCGAGAGGCGAAGGACGATCACGGCACCGGCTCCGAGGTCGGGGATACAATCCCACACATGCGCAAAGAGGAGATGGTCGCCTGGGAGCCGGTCGGGCGATGACGCAGGAGAGTCCACGCATCCGTGTCTACCTGGTCGATGACCAGTCCCTCATCCGCGCCGCGCTGAAGGCCTTCCTGGCGTCGCGGAAGGAGTTCGAGGTCGTGGGCGACAGCGGCGACGCGCGCCAAGCGCTCGCGGCGATCCCTGCCCTGCGAGCGGACGTGGTGGTGCTCGATATCACGATGCCGGGGCTCTCCGGCCTGGACGCGATCCCCAAACTGCGCAAGACGGCGCCGCGCGCGAAGATCCTGATGCTGTCGCACCACGAGGCCGAGTCCTTCGTCGAGCAGGCGCTGGCCAGCGGCGCCGAGGGCTACCTGTCGAAGGCCTCCGATCCGGCCGAGCTGGCGCTCGCGATCCAGGCTTTGCACCGCGGCGACCCGTACGTCTCGCCCAAGGTCTCGAGCGGGCTCGTGCGCGGACTGAGGCGCAGCACCGATGGAGCGCCCGTGGCGAAGACCCGCCTCGCCGGCCTGACCAAGCGCGAGCGCGAGGTGTTCCAGCTGCTCGCGATCGGGAAGAGCAACAAGGAGGTCGCCTTCCAGCTCGGGACGAGCCTGGGCACGGCCAAGAAGCACCGCGAGAACCTGCAGCGCAAGCTGGACTGCAACTCGGCGGCGGAACTCGCCCACCTCGCGATCCGCGAGGGGCTGGTCGAGGCCTGAGCGGCGGCTCGGCGACAACCTCTCGCGGCTGCGCGAATTCAGCGCGCGCGCGGTCAGCGCCGGGTCCGGGCGAGGCGCTCGACCTGCTCGAGGTAGCGCGCGATGTCCTCGCGCGGACGGAGCTCCTGCGTGCGGCGCAGCAGCGGCACGGCGTCGCCGTAGCGCCCCATGTCCACCAGCACCTGCGCGTGGCGCAGCTTGGCGTTCACCTCGAAGGCCTCCAGGCTCGCGGCGCGCTCGTAGAAGAAGATGGCGCGGTCGGGCTCGCCCTGGCGCGTGTAGTGCTGGCCGAGCAGCATCAGGGCCTCGCCGTCGAGCGGATCGAGCTTCACGATCTCCTCCAGCACGATCGCGCTCTCGGCGCTGCCCACGCCGTCGTTCATGCTGAGGCGCGCCTCGAGCTTGAGCAGCTTGCGCCGCTCGGCGTCATCCATGTGGGCGTCGAAGGCCTGGTGGATGTGTTGGGCGACCTGCTTGGCCTGGGGAGTCGCGCCGCGCTGGGTCAGCATCTCGGCGGCCCGCAGTGGACGCGCCAGGGGCTGGCCCGGATCCAGGTCGATCGCCCGGCTGTAGGCGCGCGCGGCAAGGTCCGGCAGGCCTTCGCTCGCGTAGATGTCGCCCAGCGTGTGCAGGCTGTCCACGCTGGACTTGCCGATCCGCTCCACGGCCTCGAAGTTCTCGGCCGCCTTCAGGGGCTGCTTCATACCGAGGAACGTGTGCGCCTGCAGCAGCCAGAAGTCGGCCTTGTCCGGGTAGCGTGCGATGAGCACGTCCAGCAACGCGGCCGCGTCCTGGAACTTCTCCTGCTTGAAGACGCAGCGCGTGAGGCCGAGGCGCCACTCGGTGTTCTCGGGCTGCAGCAAGAGCGCGTTGCGATAGGCAGCCTCGGCCGGCTGGTAGTCCTCTCGGGCGGCGTACGCGAAGCCGAGCAGGCCGTAGGCGTAGCCATCGCCGCCGCCCAGCTCGAGCATGCGCGTGAACGCGCGAATCGCCTCGGGGTAGTCGCTGCCGCGCACGTGGATCAGGCCGAGGTTGCGCCAGGCGCGGCGGAAGCTCGGGAACTTCCCCACGGCTCTCTGGTAAGCGACGAGCGCTTCCGCCAGCTCGTCCTGCTGGAACTGGATCCCGCCCAGCGTGAAGTCCAGGATCGCCGAAGCGTCGGGCTTCAGCAGCTTCTTCAGCACCTCCTCGGCGCGCGGCAGGTTCTCCGCCATCAGCGGGCGGACCTTCTCGAGGATCTCGACTTCCGCCGGCGTGACGCGCGGCTCGATCTCGGCGTTGATGCCGTAGCCCGCGATGAACTGGCGTTTGAAGATCGGATCGTTCCAGATGGCGTCGGTGCTGTCTTGGAGGCCGCTGTCCTGCGCGCCGGCGCGGCCGGCCAGGGCGAGGGCGAGCACGAGCACGAGCACGGAGTTCCGGAGAGGGCGGGTGCGATTCAGGCGACTCGGGTTCATGCTCGTCAACTCGGTTGGAAGCGGATCTGGACACGCATCTTGCAGCCCACGCGCTGACCGCCCTTGACGGCGGGCTCGAACTTCCAGCGCCGGAGCGCGTCGAGCGCGGGTCGGTCGAAGGCGGGATGGGTGGACTTCTCCACGCGCGGATTGGAGACCTTGCCGGACGCGTCCACGACGAAGATGAGCGTGACCACGCCTTCGAGCTTCTTGCTGCGCAGCTCGGAGGGATAGAGCGGCGCGCCCTGGATGATGGCGCGCGGCTTCTGGTCGATTTCGGACAGGCTGAAGGCTTCCTCGAGCGACTCCTCGAGGGCGCCGGCCTTGCCCGTGCCGCCAATGCGGCCGCCCGAGGAGAAGCTGAGCGCGTCGGCGAAGTCGCCCGCGCCGCCCTGGCCGTTCAAGGCCTGCTCGATCGCGCTCAAGCTGGCTTCTTCCAGCATCGGCGTCTCGTTGGGCGAGGCCAGCTCGAGGTTGCGGATGATCTCGGCCGCGTCGGGAACTTCCTCGGCCTCGGTCTCCAGCTGCTCGCTCTCCTCGGCGGCGGGCTCTTGCTCCTTCTGCTCGTCTTCGTCGGTATCGTCCTCGGCCAGCAGCTCCACCTCCTGGAACGTGCCGGAGCTCTCCTCGGCCTTGGGGAAGATCAGGCCGCCGAAGAGGAGGAAGCCGACGTGTAGTGAGACGGCGAAGGCGATACCGAAGAACCTGGCCATGTCGTTCTAGTGGAGCTGTTCCCTACTTCTTGTCCGTGTTGATGCCGACCTTGGCGATGCCGATCTTGCGCACCTCGTCGAGCACGCCGACCACGTGCTTGAAATCGGCTCCGGCGTCGCTGTTGAGGATCACCTTCGCGTCCTTGGCGGTGGACTTGAGCGTCTGGAGCCTGAGCGGCAGCTGCGCCAACGTGACCTTCTCCTTGTTGTAGAAGATGTCGCCCTTCTCGTTGACGCTGAGGGTGACCGCCTTCTCCATTTCCTGCTGGTCGCCCAGCGAGGTGGCGCTGCCGGCGGTCGGCAAGGCCACCTGCACGCCTTGGTTCTTCGTCATCGAGAGCGACACCATGATGAAGGTCGCCAGGAGGAAGAAGATGATGTCGATGAGCGGGATGATCTCGATCCGCGCCTTCTTCACGCCGCCGCCGGATGAGCTGTGCACGCTCAGTTCCTCCCCGCGCCGACGAACTGCGGGCCGGACTCGCGCACCCCATCGTGGGGTGGAATGGCCGACACGCTCGCGCCATTGCGCGGCTGGACCAGCAGCTCGAGCTGCGCGGCCGCCGATTCGATCTCGTGCCGGGCCTCCTCGAGCTTGGCGTTGAGGAAGTTGAACGGCAACAGCGAGGTGATCGCGATGCCGAGACCGAAGGCCGTGGCGATGAGCGCCTCGGCGATGCCGCCGGTGATCGCGCCCGGCGCGCTGAGCTCGCCGCCGATCAGCGCGAACGAGCCCATCATGCCCGTGACCGTGCCGAGCAGACCCAAGAGCGGCGCGAGCGTGATCACGGTGTCGAGGATCGAGACCCCGCGCCGGAAGCGCTTGAGCTCCTGGGCCTCTGCGTACAGGAGCGCGTTGGCGAGCGATTGCTCCTTGTGAACCAGCGCGTAGCCCAGCGGGCGCACGACGTAGTCCTTCGAGCTCTTGCTGATCGCAATCGCGCCCGCGAGGTCGCCGCGCGTGACGGCCGTGAGGAACTGGTCCAGCGCCTTCGGGTCGCGCCGGACCCGCTCGCGCGTCAGGAACAAGAGGCGTTCGACGACCGTGCCGAGCGCCAGGATCGAGGCGACGAGCAGCGGCCACATGATCGGCCCGCCCTTCTCGAAGATGTGCATCAGGTTCGTCCTCTGCACCAGCGCCTTCAGCGCGCCGCCGCGCGAGGGATCGAGTGGCAGCAAGCCGTCGCCGCCCTGCACCAGCGCGGCGAGCCCGGCCTGGATCGCGCCCTCGAGCGGCCGGATCAGGGGCTTGTCCGAGCCGGACTGCGGCACGACCAGCCCGGCCACGCCCGTGGCGGCGCGAAACAAGGCCACCGGACCGATGATGGCGAACTGGCCGTCCACCACCGTGCCCGCGAGGTCCACGCCGAGGCCGGGGAAGCGCATGCCGCCGATGGCCTCGAACAGGCGCTTCAGCGAGACGTCCACGAAGGCCAGCTGGCGTTCGAACTTCTCGGACAAGGACAGCGTGCCGTTCTCGGTCGCCTGCTTGGCGCTCTCGATCGCCGCCCCGCAGTATTGGAGCTCGCTCACGTTGACCTTCGATTCGAAGGTGCGCGCGTACTCGTCCAGCAGGTTGCCGAGGTAGTCGAGCTCGTCCTGGCTGGCCTTCGTCGTAGTCTTGATCGTGGTGAGCTCGAGGTTGCCCTCGTCCACGAGGCGCGTGACCTTGTCGTGCTCGCGGCGGAGCTGCGCGAGCCGCTCCTCCGAGTCCGTGAGCTCCTCGGCCAGCGGCAGCTTCTCGGCCGCGATCTCGGTTCGCAGCTGAGCGAGCTCGGCGATGCTCTTGGCGAGCTCCTCCCCGGCGGAGCGGGAGAGCTGGTTCATCGTCTCGTTGCCGCCGGCTTGCTGGGCGCTCGAGCCGGTGGCCACGTGGAGGACGGCCAGGTGGAGGACGGCCAGATGGGCGAGGAGTGTTTTCATTGGAGTCTCACCGGAAGCGGCACGAAGGCCGGGGTGTGCTTGCCCTGCAGGATCTCGAGCGCCATCGACACTTCGTCGGCCACGTCGCGCGACGGTTCCCAGGTCCAGCCGCTCTCGCCCGGACGACCGATGCCGCCTTCGCCGCGCGCGCTGACGTAGTAGGCCTGCGCGAGGCCGACGTAGAGCGCCCTGACCTCGGACGGCTTCCCGTCGGCGAGGGTGCGCACCTCGTAGGTGACGGTGAGCTCGTTGTTGGCCTTGTTGAGCTCGTTGAAGATGCCGAGGACGTTCTGGAAGCGCTCGGCCACGGAGACGCGCGTCTTGGCGGCATCCTCCGGGATGCGCTGGTACAGGGGCTGGAGCTTCTCCTGGACCGGCGACGGGAGAACCTGGAACAGGCGCCGGCAGTCGCCCTCCATGCGCGCGACGGCCGCACCGAGCTGCGCGCCGGCGCCATCGAGCAGGCCCTTCTGGGCCAGCAGCTCGGCGCGCTTCTGGTTCGCCTGGGCGACGCCGCTCTCGGCCTCGCGCAGCTTCTCCTCGAGCGTGGCGATCTCCTTCTGTACCAGCTCGACGCGCCCCAGCAAGATCTCCTTCGCCTGCTGCCACTCGTTGCGCTCCTTCGAGAGGATCTGCTGGGTCTCGATCCACTTGCCCATGGCTAGGCGCGTCTCGGCCAGCCTGGTCGCGCTCGCGTCCAGCGCGCCGGCGTCCTGGCGCAGCGGCGTGGATGCGGACGAGAGCAGCCACAGGGCCGCGCCCAGGACCAGCGCAGCGGAGAGCGGCCGTACGCGCGTGATTCCGTTCGTTCGCCTGCGCTCGCCCTGGAGCGGGTCCTGGTTCGTCACGGGTTTCGCGTTGGAGTGTGTGCTCATGTTGGTCGCGTTCTTCAGAGGTTGACGCTGAGGCTGAGCGAGAGCTCGCTGCCCCGCTTGAACGACGTGCGGGTCGCGTCGCCATCGATGAACTCGGAGCGGTAGACCGTCTCGATCTCCGGATTGGTCAGGTTCTTGGCCTGCAGCTGCAGCTTCAGGCTCTGGCCGATGCGGCGCGACAGGCTCAGGTTCAGCGTGCCGACCTCGCGCGCGTAGATGCTCGGCACGAAGTTGCCGACCGACTCGCCCGCGCCGGCCACCAGGGTGTCGCCCTGCACCGTGTAGAAGAGCGCCACCTGCGTGGTCGCATCCGCCAGGTCATAGGTCAGGTACAGGTTGTAGAGGTACTCCGGCGCGCTGGTCATGTCACGCGAGGTGATCGGCACCTCCAGCGCCGCGAAGGCCAGGATCTCGTCGTCCGGCAGCGTCACCTCGGAGTCGATGAAAGTCGCGTTGGCGCCGAACGAAAGGCCAGACAGCCCGTCGGCGAGTTGCTCCAGGTCCTGGCGCAGCTCGAGCTCGTAGCCGGAGAGGTCGCCCTCGGGATAATTCTCGGGCGAGGTGAAGGTGAAGTCGTTGGAAGGCCGCTGCACGTACTCGATCGGATCTTGGATGTCCTTGTGGAACCACGAGAGCGAGACCAGGCTGCCCGGGACGGGCGCGTAGTCGAGGCGCAGGTCGTAGTTCTCGAGCGCGCTCATCCCGAGCTCGGGGTTGCCGATGAAGATCGGGCCGCCGAGGAACTCCTGCTGCACGATCGGCGAGAGCTCCTTGAAGGTCTGGTGCGCGACGGTCTCGCTGTAGGAGGCGCGCAGCGTGACTGCCGGGGTCGGGACGAACGTGAGCCCGATGGCCGGCAGCGCGTCGTCCTGGGAGAACGACACGTCGGCTTGACCCGGCTCGAAATCGATCGCACCCGAGGCGCCGGGGGGATACCACTTCGCGTTCTCTTCCGGGTCGTTGACGATGGAGACGCTGCTGGACTCGAAACGCGCGCCCGCCATCAGGCTGGTCGTGGCGGAGAGCGGCAGGTCCACCATCCCGTACGCGGCCGAGATGCGCTGGTCGCCGTCGTAGTCCACGTCCTGCAGTGACCCGGTGATGGCGTGGTTCTCCTCTGGGAAGACCGCGCTCCAGGAGTCGTCGAAGCCGCCCGAGAACTGCGCGCCGACGTCGGTGAAGTTGCTGAAGGTCTCCTGCTCGAAGGTGCGCTCGACGTGGTCGGCGAACAGGCCGAGCTTCACGTAGCCCGGCTCCTCGCCCCAGCGCTCGAAGGGCAGCTCGAGGTCCAGCGCGTACTGGTCGCCGTCCTCCTCGATCACCTTGAAAATGCGCTGGAAATTCCCAAACGTGAAGTTGGCTCCGGGCTTGAACGGGACCCACAGCGGCGGCTCGATCCCCGGCAGCGCGGGGTTGAAGGACTCGGGCAGGAACAGCGCGCCGAACTGGCGCTTGTCGGGCTGGTCCATGCGCGCGAAGCTGCGCGCGAGGGTCCAGTCGAGCTGCGGCGGCTGGAAGGTGAGCCCGCTGAACTCGAAGGGGTCGAGCGGCAGCTCGTGGTTTCCGCGCAGCTGTAGGGTCGCGGTGGTGCGCTCGGTGTACTCCAACGTCTCGGTGCGGAGGTACGGCGCCGAAAAGCGTCCACCCGTGTTGCCTGGATCATTGGGATCGTCGGGAACGTAGTCGGGAAAGTAGAACAGCTTGCCGCGTGTGTCCTCGGCCAGCGTGGCCACGTCCTCGGCCGCGTGCGTGTACAGCGCGGTCAGCCCGAGGAGGTGCTTCTCGGTCTCGAAGCCGAGCGTGCCCAGGCCGCCCCACTGGACCGATTGCTTGCCCTGGGTCACGTCGAACAGGGCGGTCTTGAAGTCGCCGTCTTCGGGGGTGCCCTGGCTGGTCTCAGGGGTCAGGTCCTCGCCGATGTTGTTCACCCACAGGGAGTCGTCCACTCCGTCGTCGAAGAACGAGCTGTCGCGCTCGTAGAAAACGCTCGCGAAGCCGCCGAGCACGACGCCGCTGGCGAGCTCGAACTTCTTGCCCGCGTCGGCCGACCACTTGTAGTCGATCGGCGCGCGCTCGCTCGAAACGCCCGCGGCTCCGTCCCAGTTGCTGCCGAGGTTCTCGCTCTGGACGTCGCGGTCGCCGTCGTCCAGGCCCAGGAAGTTCACCCCGCCGCCGTCGTAGGTGAGGAACTCGCTCTCGCCGGTGACCTGTGAGTTGTAGCCGACCTGGCTCTTGAACCCGAGCACGGTCTCCTCGGGGATCCCGCGCAGGCGCAGGTTCACGGCGCCGCCCGAGGCATCGCCCTGCTGGTCGGGCGTGAAGGTCTTGCTGACCTGGATGCTCTCGATTACCGCCGCGGGGAACTGGTCGAGCTCGACCGCGCGCTTGTCCTCGTCCGCCGAGGGCAAGCGCACGCCGTTCATCTGCGAGTTCACGTAGCGATCGGGCAGCCCGCGGATCACGGCGAACTTGCCGTCTTGCACGGACGCGCCGGTCACCAGCTTCAGGCCCTCGCTCGCGTCGCTGGCTCCGGCGCGGCTCATGAGATCGGCGCTGATCGAGTCCATCAGCGCGGGGCTCTCGAAGCGCAGCTCGAGCAGCGCGGCCTCCGTCCCGGCGCCGACCTGCAGCACGTCCTGGACGACGAACTCCTCCATCTCGGTGAACTCGCCCGCCAGCGCGGCGTCCACGTCGGTGAGCCGTCCGGCCACGACCACCACGCCGGTCTTCACCTGGCGCACGTAGCCTTCCCTCGAGAAGACCAGCGTGTAGGTGCCCGCTGGCACCTCTGGAAACACGTAGTTGCCCTGGTCCGTGGTCGTGACCGTCGCGCCCGTCTCCAGGTTCGTGACCAGCGCCGCCGCCAGCGGGACGTCGAAGTCCTGGTCGAGCACCACGCCGCGGATCGAGCCCGCCGGTTGCTGCGCGTAGGCCGTCGTTGCTAGTGCGGACATGGCTGCGAAGGCGAGCGCGGAGAAACCCCTCCACCCCACCACGAAAATCCGATGCATCACGTTCTGGTGACCCGGCCTGCTTCACGTCTTCACGCGAGGAGGTCGTTGGCGGGGGAGTTATAAAGACGCCGTGTGAAGCGCGGGTGAAGGGCGCTTGGGAAGAAGGTGAACGAGGTGCCGCTTCCGCGCGACGCGACCGTCACGCACCTTCGCGCCGCGCTCGCGCGGCGGCGACGGGTTGCGCTTCTTCACCACGGAGTGTCACCACGGATCGCTCAGCCCTGCGCGCACCTCGGCGAGTCGGGACCAGAGCGCCGCATCGGGCTCGAATGCGTGCACGGCCATGGAGCAGCACGTCGCGGCCAGGTCCTCGGCCCGCGGGCGCGAGTTGGGGTTGGCAACGCCGGCCTCGACGGCTTGCGCGTAGAGCTCGCGCGCCGCGCCGACGTTGCCCATCGTCTGGCACGCCTCGGCCAACGCGCGCAGCACGCCCGCGCGCTCGATGTCCACGATCGTCTCGCGCTCGCGGGCGTAGCGCGCGCGCGCGGCGTCCACCTCGGCCCGGCCCTCGCGTTCCTCACCGGCGCGGAAGCGCAGCGCACCCAGCCCGGCCGCCAGCGGAATGTGGCTGGTCGAGTTCCAGCGCGACGCCTCGAGGATCGAGCGCGCCTCGGCCAGCACGGCCAAGGTCTTCGGCTTGTCGCCGCGGGCCAGCGCGACTTCGGCCAGCTCCTCCCAGACCTCGATCTGCACGGTGGCCGGCACCTTCTTCGTCGCGCCGCGGATGCGCCCCACGACCTCTTCGCGCTTCTCCTCGTCCGCGTAGGAACGGTCGATGAGCTGGGTGTAGGCCGCGAGCGCCGCGCGCACGCGCTCGAAGCTGCCCGTCGCGACGACGGCGTCGAGGGCCTTCAGGCGTTCGTCGAAGGCGCCGGCCTCTGTCCGCATCGCCTGGACGACCTCCACCGCGCCGATCTCGGAGTCCTCGAGGCCCTCGGCGAAGCGCGCGGCCTCCTCGGATCGCCCGAGCCAGACGTACGTGCGCGCGATCTTGGCCCGGATGCGATCCCGGCGCCAAGCCTGCGAGGTCTCCTCGTCGCCGAACTCGTTCTCATGGCTCTCCGCGACCTGGCGCGCCAGCTCGAGGCAGCGCTCGGCCTCGGAAACCGCGCCCGCCTGGGCGTAGTGGAAGGCCACGTCGGCGTAGCCCGCGCCGCGGCGCCAGTTCTCGATGCCGGCGGCGTAGCGGGAGGCGCGCTCCGGCTGATCGAGCTCGAGGCTCGCGGCGACGATCCCGTCCTGGGCGCGCGAGCGGTTCTTGACGTGCGGAACGAGCGGCATGGCCGAGGCCGCTTCGTAGGCCAGATCGAGCAGCCGGCCGCGCGCGTCCGCCAGCGGTGCGGCCT
>JABFRZ010000519.1 GCA_013140785.1 Planctomycetota bacterium
AACGTGCTCACCTCGCGCGCGACCTCGGCGCGCCAGTCGCGGAAGGCGAGGGCCGCCAGGCCGAGGAGCGGCGCCGCCAGCACCAGCCCTGCGGCCATGTCCGCGCCGAAGCGCCATCCGACGGCGAGCGCGAGCAGGCCCAGCCAGAGCGAGAAGAACACCGTCCCGGCCAGGATGCGCGCCGTCGCCAGGACGTCGGGCGTGGCGAAGCGCTTCGGCAGGGCCCCCGCCAGGCGGTGCGGCAGGATCCAGATCAGTGTGCCCAGGGCCGCCAGCGGCAGAGCGAGGAAGAGGAGCAGCACATTGCGCAGGACGAAGCGCGCGACCGCGGCCGAGCGGTAGGGGAGCAGCAGCCGCTCGGGCAGATCGTGGGCTTCGAGTCCGAGCCGTTCCAGGCGAGTCCCGAAGGCGGCGATGCGCGCGCCGAGCTCGTCCACGCGCGCCGGCTCGCGCGCGCGCAGAGTGCGCAGTGCGCGTGCGAAGGCCTGCACGCGCTCCAGACGACCCGCGCGCTCGGAGAACAGGATGCGCTCGGCCAGCTCGAGCAAGGGCAGGTCCTCCCAGCGCTCCAGGTTCAAGGTCACGGCCGAAAGACCGGCGTTGATGCGCTCGGTGAGCTCGTGCACCGCGGCACGCTCGTCGCGCGCGTACAACTCGGCCAGGTCGCGCACGTCCAGCGCGTCGCCGCTCCACACCGCCACGCGGCTCCGGAAGCTCGGCTTGGCGCGGTACACGAGTCCGACTGGGACGATGCGCACCCCGAGACTCCAGCCCGCGCGCGCCTCGGCTCCGAGCGCCATGCGCGCCGCGCCGGTCTTGAGCGTCTGCAGCGCCGGCTCGTCGTGGCTCTTGCCCTCGGGGAACAGGCACACGACCTCGCCGCGCGCGAGAGCCGCGAAGACGGCCGCGAAGGTGCGCTCGTTGGCGCGCGTGTCGGCGCCGTCCTGGGCGCGGTACACCGGCAGGGCCTGCAGCCCGCGCATCACCTGACCGAGAATTGGCATGTCGAACAGCGGGGCCTTGCCCAGGAAGCGCACGACGCGCACGGAGACGCCAGCCACCAGCACCGGATCCACCAGTCCGTTCGGGTGGTTGGCCACCAGGATCACCGGTCCGCTCTCCGGCACCCCGCCGCCTAGCCGGTTGACGCGGTAGTACGTGCGCACCGCGCGGCGCGCCAGGGCGAGGAGCAAGCGCTGCAAGCAGGAGGAGTCTTGCACTCGCCGGTGCGCGGAATCCAGCCTGGACGTGTGAACGCGCGGCGGGGCTTTGTTCAATGAGCGCCGTTCCATGAGCGCCCGACTAGCAGCCCGTGGTGAAAGTCGCTACTGCGGCTTCGCGTGCCTTCGCGCTGCGGCGTCGAGCTCGTCGTCCTGTATCAATCCAGGCCGTGCTCAGCGGCCACAGAGGCCGCTTCCGCCGTCGCTCTGTCGCTCTCCTTGCAGCGCGAACGCACGCTTCGCCTCGCTACGCGACTTTCACCACGGGCTGCTAGGCCCGCTCCCAGCCCTGAGAGGAACCAGCCCTGCATGAGCTCCCAGCCCGACAAGAGCTTCCTCGGCCACCCGCGCGGCCTCGCGACGCTCTTCTTCACCGAGATGTGGGAGCGTTGGAGCTTCTACGGGATGCGCTCGCTGCTGACGCCCTTCCTGGCGGCGGCGGTCGTGGAGGGCGGTCTCGGCTTCGGCCAGGACGCGAGCCCGCTCTATCACATCTACCTCGCGCTCATCTACCTGATGTCGGTCCCGGGCGGCTGGCTCGCGGACCGCTTCCTCGGCCAGCGCCGGGCCGTGCTGTGGGGTGGCATCCTGATCATGTGCGGCCACGCCGTGATCGCGATCCACGACACGCTGGCGTTCTTCGCCGGCCTGATGTTGGTCGTGCTCGGCACCGGTCTCCTGAAGCCGAACGTGAGCGCGGTCGTGGGTGGGCTCTATTCGAAGACGGACGCGCGCCGCGACGCGGCCTTCTCGCTCTTCTACATGGGCATCAACCTGGGCTCGTTCCTGGGGCAGCTCGTGGCGCCCTTCCTGGCACAGCACTCCTCCGTGCGCGGCTTCCTGGATGGGCTGGGCATCGATCCGCGTTACGCCTGGCAGCTCGGCTTCGGCTCGGCCGCGGTGGGGATGCTGTCCGGCATCGTGCAGTACGTGCGCGGTCAGAAGCACCTGGGCGCCGCTGGCGCGGCGCCGAGCACGCCCCCGACCGCGGCCGACAAGCGCATGCTGGTGGGCGGCCTCGTGTTGGTCGTGAGCGCGGTCCTCGCGGTCGTGTTCCTGACCCGGGCGGGCTCGCTGAGCGTCGAGCGCATCGACGATTCCTTCGGGATCTTCCTGACGCTCCTGACGGTGGTGGTCTTCGCCAAGATCTTCGCCGGGAGCTGGACCAGCGCGGAACGCCGCAGCCTACTGGCGATCCTGGTGTACTTCGTGGCCTCGTGCCTGTTCTGGTCGGCCTTCGAGCAGGCCGGCTCGACGCTCAACCTGTTCGCGGTGGAGCAGACGCGCCCCGAGCTCTTCGGGCTCGAGTTCGCGCCCGGCTGGTACCAGAACGTCAACGCGCTGGGGATCATCGTGCTCTCGCCGCTGTTCGCGCTGCTGTGGCTCAAGCTCGGCCCACGCGACCCCTCCCACCCGCTCAAGTTCGCGCTCGGGCTCCTGTTCGTGGGACTAGGCTTTCTGGCGATGGAGCGCGGCGCGGCCGAGGTCGCGGCCGGCGGCGCGGGCACGCGCGTGAGCGGGATGTTCTTGGTCGTGACCTACGTGTTCCACTCGATCGGCGAGGTGTGCCTCTCGCCGGTCGGGCTCTCGGCCATGACGCGCCTCGCGCCGGGCCGCGTGGCCAGCCTGATGATGGGCGTCTGGTTCCTCTCGATCTCGGTCGGCTCCTACCTCGGCGGACGCATCGCGCACGCGTACAGAGGCCTCTCCCAGCAGAGCCTCTTCCTCACCATCGCCGCGGTGGCGATCGGCGGCGGCCTGCTGATGTTGCTGTTCGCGCGCCCGCTGAAGGGGCTTTCGGAGCCGCGCGAGTAGGTTCAGTTCAGGGCCGCCGGCGCAGCCGCACGATGAGCAGCGTGATGAGGGTCACGGCCAGTGCGCTGCTCGCGAGGATGAGCACAGGCGCTGGGCCACTGCCGGCGGACGGAGGGGGCGCAACGTCCTGCCTGGCGACGTCGTGCACGGGCTCGGCCCTCGCCGCTCGCACCGTGATCGGGATCGGTTCGCTCGCCAGCGTGCGGTAGCCGGCCGGCGGCGTGATGTCGAAAAACGCGAAGAGGACGGGCGGGACCGCGCGCACCGCGGGGCCCGCGGGCACGAGGTCGTAGCGCACGCACAGACGCCCGGGCGCGCGCTCGACCAGGCTGCCACGTTCGTGGAAGCCGGCCAGGTCGTGGAGGCGCGGCGGCTCGACTTCCGAGAGGTCGCCCAGCGGCCCATCGGCCTCGATCACGACCGTCAGCACGAGGCTAGTCCCGGCCGCGAGGTCACGCGGCTCGGCCTCGGCGCGCAGCGTGAAGCGCCCGACCGCGCCCGTGAACTCCGCCGGGCGACCTTGCTCGGGTAGCGCTCGAACCGTGAGACGCGCGTCACGTCCGCGCACGAGCACATCGCGCCGGTCGAGTGCTCGGCGGCCCTCCGCGAAATCGTCCACGAAGTGCGTTGCGTGCGCGAAGCGCATGAGCGGGGCGGCCAGCGCGAGCTCGCCCGTGCGCGTGGGCACGAACCTGCGGGCCAGCTCGAACACGCGGTAGTCGCGCGTTCCGCGGCGCTCTTCGCCGAGCGCCCTGGCCAGCACGACCTCCTCGTCGAGGGCCACGCGCAGGCCGCCGGCGGACTCGACTTCTGCAAGCGCGAGCGTGCCCTCGAGCGCAGTCAGCCAGGGCGCGTGCAGCTGGGCCGGCACGTCCAGCTCGCGCTGGAAGAGCTGCACCAGGTTCGCGG
>JABFRZ010000577.1 GCA_013140785.1 Planctomycetota bacterium
CGCCAGCGCCGCTCCCTGGGCCTGGCTCCCCGGGAGCGGCGCTGGCGACGGGCGGCCCCGCGACCAACCCGAGTGGCGATCTGACTCACTGGAGCCTGTGGTGGCGCCTGAACCATGCGCCGTACCTCGCGCTGAAGGCGCGCGTGCAATCGAATGGCGTGAGCACAGGCACGGACGGCTGGTTTCTCGGCGACGCGACGAAGAGAGACGGGGCGAAGGGAGAGGGGAGCACGTTTCGTCCGAGCGAGAGCCAGATCCGTGGACAGATCGTGCCGGCGCTGCTCTCCGTGCTCGAGCGCGAGAGCGACAACGACCTCGTCAGCGGCGCGCTGATCGCTTTGGCCAAGGTCGGCGTCAAGATCGGCGAGGGCGAAGGCGGCCAGGACAGCGCGCGTATCGAGGCCGTGCTCACGCGCTTTCTGCCCGACGCGAGCCAGGAGATCCGCGAGACGGCTGCCGTTGCGCTCGGGATCCTGGCCAGCCCACGCTCGATCGCGAGCCTGGCGAACTTGCTGTGGGACACGCCCTCGGGCCGCAAGCAAGTGGCGGCGAGCGAGGTCAACTATCGCACGCGCTCCTTCGCCGCCTACGGGCTCGGGCTGATCGGCGCGCGCACCGCGAGCGAGCACGACCGTAAGTTGATCGTCTCGATGCTGCGCCGCGCGCTGGAGCGCGACGACACGCGCTCGCGCGATCTCGAGGTCGCGTGCCTGCTCTCGCTGGGGCTCGTGCCGCTGGCGACGATCGAGACCCCGCTGGCCGCGGCGGGCGCGAAGACGGTCGCGCCCGAGAGCTCGCGCCTGGCCCAGCTCGACTTCGTGCTGGCGCTGCTGCGCGACGAACGGCGCGAGGACCTAGCGCGCGCGCAGTGCCCGTTGACGCTCGCACGGCTCCTGGCCGGGCTGAGCGAGCCGCACCACTCGCGCTATCGCTCCGAAGTCGTGGAGGACCTGGTTGCACGCATCGTGAAGGACAAGGAACGCGCCGAGCTGCTGCAAGGCTGCATCCGCGGTCTCGGTGCGCTCGGGACCAACGATGGCAAGAACCCGCTCGACGCGCGCATCCGGCGCACCCTGGCGGACGTCATGAAGGACTCGGATCCGCTGGCACGCGGTCTGGCGCTGGTCGCGGCGGCCGAGGTAGGAGCGCGGCTCGGGCAGGACCTGCCGAGCCAAGGCGTGGACGAGGTGCGCGCGCTGCTCGTGCACGAGATGGCCTGGGGCAAGGACGCGCTCAAGCCATGGGCCGGGCTGGCGAGTGGCATCTTGTGCTACCACTTGACGCAGCAAGGGGCTTCGCACCCGGCCACCCTCGCGCTGCAGAAGGCGCTCGCCAGCGCGCTCGAGAACGAGCGCTCACCCGACCAGCTCGGAGCCTACGCCCTCGGCGCGGGCCTCGCGCGCAGCACCGCGAGCGCGCCCCGGCTGATGAAGTTGCTGGCCAAGGATCTGCAGGACGACGCGCGTGGACAGGTCGCGCTCGGCCTCGGCCTGCTCGGACACGCGGAGGCGATCGAGCTCCTGCGCGAGGTGGTGGGAAACTCCAAGTACCGTCCCGAGGTCCTGCGCCAGAGCGCGGTCGCGCTCGGGTTGCTCGGCGACAAGGAGATAGCCACTCAGCTCGCCTCGATGCTGACGAACGCGCGCAGCCTGGCCGCGCAGGCCGCCATCGCCTCGGCCCTGGGCTTGATCGGCGACAAGCGCTCGGTCGATCCGCTGCTCGCGCTCTTGAACGACCAGCTCGCGAGCGAGAAGGCGCGCGCCTTCGCGGCCGTGGCGCTCGGCAACGTGGCCGACAAGGAGCTGCTGCCATGGAACGCGAAGATCGGCTTCGGCGCGAACTACGGCGCCGCGCCGGCCACGCTGTTCGACCCCGCGAGCGGCGCGGGGATCCTGGACATCTTCTGACCGAGCGCCGGGAGGCGCCGGGCCTCAGCGGTTGAAGGGCAGGACGACCGAGCCCGAGAGCGCGGTGCCATCACCGGCTGTCAGGCCACCCAGCTCGACGCGGAAGTCGCCCGCGCCCCAGCCTCCACCAGGCGGAATCAGGGTCAATTCGGCTCCCAAGGTCTGGATGGTGATGGAGATCGCGTTGGCGCCACGGCGCGCGCGCACGGTGCCCGCGTTCGCGCTGGCGCCGTTCAGGGTCTTCGAGAACTCGATCACGACGGATTCGTTGTTTCCCACCAGGGCGGCGATCTCGGGTGTGCTCCCGAGCGGGTGGAAGACCAGGGCCTGCTCGGGGCTAGCGACTCCAACTCGGCCTACGACCGGCGAGCCGGCCGGACCCGCGTCTGCCCCGCCGAGGCCGGCCGCGATGGCGATCGAACCGCCGGCCAGGTCGTAGTTCTCGTTCACGCCCACCGCGCCGGGCGCGAAGGCCGCCAGAAGTCCGGGAGTTCCGAAGGCGGCGGGCGCGGCCGAGAGCGTGACCTGCGTGTTCACGATGGAGGCGATCGTGCGTTCGATCCCGTCGTCCGCGAGCTCGAGCTTGGCGCCGGTCGAGAAGCTGGGTGCGGCGGTGAGGGTGAGCACGGCCCCCGAGCGGGCGCTCACGCGTGCGTACTCCTCCGGCGCGTTCACGAAGGCCAGCGCGGCCGGGCTGTTCGAGCTGACGTTGGCGGTTTGAAGCGTGTTGGCGTCGAAGGCGTTCGGTTGGAGATAGGCGATCGAGGACGAAGCCGAAGAGGAGACGTCGCGGCTGATCATCCCGCCCCCGAAGTTGCTCGCGAAGAGGCAGTGTGTGGCTTCGATCGAGCGGTTGCCCAGCGCGGCCGCGGGGCCCTCGATGCGCAGCCCGGCCCCGAGGTTGCCGATCATGGCCGAGGTCGAGAGGACGGTCAGGCCCTCGCGGCTCTCCGAGGAGATGTAGATGCCGTCGAGCCCATTGCCGGTCGCGAGCAGGCCGACCGCGAAGGCCGTCAAACGCCCGTTCGGATCGAGCGGCCCGTCCAGGTCGAACTGGAACCCATGGCCGATGTTGGCGCGCGCGAAGCTTTCGCGCACGACCACGTCGGCCGAATAGGCGGGCACGAGCTCGAAGTCCGCGTCGATCAGGCAGCCGGCCTGCGCGTTGCCCTCGAAGGCGCAGCCGCGCACCTCGATCTCGAAGCTCGCGCTGTTCGGGAAGAGCGGCACGCCCATGGTGCAATCCAGGCCTTGCGCGCCGTTGCCGAAGAACTGCGAGCTCGTCACGCGCATGCGCGCGACGCCGCCGGTCTCGGCCGTCAGGTCGCTCAGGTCGAAGCCCTCCTGCACGTTCGAGGCGAAGACGCAGTTGTAGACGGAATAGTCGAAGGCTCCGACGCCGGACAGACCGTCGGCGCCGTTGCGGCTGGACTGGCAGCTCGTCAGGACGACGTCGAAGCCGCTGTCGGTCAGGTTGCGCAGCCGCAGGCCGCGGTCGGCCATGTCGGTGACGATCACGCTGCGCAGCTCCAGCTGGCAGGGATCGGTCCCGTCGGTGTCAGCGCCGATGGCGCCCACGCCGTTGCCGGTGATGCGCACACCATCGACGACCACCGCCAGCGAAGTGTTGAACTGGTCCCCGTATTGGAAGGCGGTCTGGCTGGCATTGACGTTCCAGACCGAGGGAGCGTTCGCGAGGTCGCGGCTGGCAAGGTCGAAGGCCGCGCCGAAGCCGCCGTACACGTTCACACCCGCGGCGATGGGTAGCGCGCTCGCGATGGTGTAGCTGCCGCCCTTGACCCACACGTTCACGCTGGCGGTCGGGGCTGCCAGCAGGAGCGCCGTGGCTCTCAACACGCCCGGGAACAGAGTGGGGTAGGCCGTGGCCGGGGTGAGCCCGTCGGCGCCGCCGCCGGCGGCCGAGGCAGCGTCCACGTACACGGGCGCCCCAGGCGTCGCCGACAGGGTCGGGCCGGTCTGCTGGTAGGCGCCGCCCGTTGTGGGCCGCAGCCCCAGGCCGACGAAGTAGAGGC
>JABFRZ010000376.1 GCA_013140785.1 Planctomycetota bacterium
TCACTCGGCCTAGCGCCCGACGCGCGCGTCTATCTCGTGTTGAAGTCGAACTCGGTGCGCGTGCTGTCGGCGCTCTGAGCGCGGACCGGATCACTCCGCCTTCTTCCGGAGCTGTGCCTCGATCTGTGTCTCGATCTGGGCCTGCAGCGGGCCTTGGCCCGAGGGGAGGGGTCGGCGGGGCGTGTCCCTCGTTCCTTGGAGGCTGGGGTTAGCCCGATGGACGCGATTCTCGCCGCCGTATCGACGAATGCCCGGGCCGGTATCTTCGGGGCCGGTCCGGAGGATCGAGCTGCGCCTACCCTGCGAACTCGAGCTCGGGAGGGGCGCGGGCCAGAGCGAGCGTCAGGGCCGTGGCGGAAAGGCCGAGGTGCTCGAGGATCGCTCGCACGACCTTGCCGTCGGTGAGGAGCGGTCGCGCGTCGCGCCGCGCTGATCGATGAGCGGGAAGACTCATCGACGAGCTCGGGCATCAGTTCCGGCCTCGGCAGCACCAGGCCTGATGGACCTGGCACGCTACGCGCGGCTCCACGCGCTCGTCGACGAGGCGCGCAAAGCTGGGCGCCGAGGCGCACGGCGTTGCTGGCGAGGGTCGCGGGCGCCAGTGCCTGCCCCTAGGATGGTTCGCCTCTCCTCATGCCTTCCCCCCACCTCCTCCTTGCTGTCCGCCTGGTCCTGACCTCCGACAAGAGCGGCCTCGCAGGGGCACGCCCCTAGAGCCCGCATGGGCGCGAAGCCGAAGGTCGTGGTCATCGGTGCCGGCTTTGCCGGCCTCGAGACGATCTTCTGCCTGCGCCACCAGCTCGGCGACGACGTCGACCTGAGCCTCGTCAGCAACGACAAGAACTTCGTCTTCCGGCCGGACACGATCTACATCCCGTTCGGAGCGGATCCCAAGCGATTCGTCGTCCCCTTGGCCCGGCCACTCGCGAACACGGGGACCAAGGTCCTTTACGACCGCGCGCGTGCGATCGACCGCAAGGACCAGAGGGTGTTGCTGCGGGAGGGAGAGGTTCGCTACGACTACCTCGTCGTGGCCACCGGCGCAGGCGTCCGCCCGGAGGAGGTCCCTGGGCTGGCCGAGCACGCGACCTCGCTCTGGACGGCGGGAGGAATGCTGAAGCTCCGGCGCGCCTACGAGCGCCTGTTGGAGGACGCGCTGCAGGGGCAGCGCCGGAAGCTGCTGTTCCTGGTGCCCCTCCACAACCTCTGCACAGGCCCGGTCTACGAGTTGGTCCTCATGACCGATACGTGGCTGCGATCCAGGAACGCGCGCGAGCGAGTGGAGCTGACCCTGGCGACCTACGAGGACAACCTGATCGAGGCATTCGGTTTCCGCTTCGACGGTCTGATGCGCCGGCGCTTCGCGGAGAGCGGCGTCGCCCTGCACGCGGGTCTGGTGGTGAGGGAGGTCGAGCCCGGGCATTGCCGCTTCGAGGGTGGCGAGCGTCTTCCCTTCGACGTGCTCGTCTCCTTCCCGCCCCACGTCGTGCCGAGGCCGTTCGAAGGGCTGCCGAACGACGAGCGTGGTTACGTCCGCGTCGACAAGCACAGTCGCCGGGTCGCCGGGCAGGATCGCGTCTTTGCCATCGGCGACATGACCGCCTATCCGGCCAAGCGCGCCTACCTGGCCCTCTTGCAGGCGGGCGCGGCCGCCGAGCACATCGCAGCCGACGTCGAAGGGCGCGCCCCGAGGATGTCCTTCCAGCGCGCCTCCGCGACCCTGGTGCAGGCCATGAAACAGACCACACTCCACGACACGGGGCCCAAGCCCTCGCAAGGCTTCCCCCCGCAGTGGAGCGGAGCCTTCCCGGACCACTTCGACGTAGGCGTCTCCCCCCTCTGGCGAGCGGGCACGCGGGCCGTCGGCATCCACCTCCCGTGGCGCTTCGGGCCGGGCGAACCGTTCTACACGCGGCTCGGCACCTTGGATTGAGGATAGGGACGCCGTGGCCTGGCTGGCGGAGCATTGGCGGTCGAAGCGCATGGCCCTGGGCCGGTGCGATCGGAGGGGCTTCTCGGCGGTGCGCACAGGCCGGCGGGGAGCGGGCCTTGGCCAGAGGGCGACGTGGCGCTGCGCGCGGGCCTGGCGGTCGGCGACGCCGCGAGCGCGGTAGACCGCGAGCGGATCGGGCTGATCGCCGGTGGACTGCACATCGCCGCGGCGGCGCTGGCCGCGGGAGGCTAGATGATGCCCTTCTTGCGAAGGTGGGCGAGATAGTCTTCGCGACCGAACGTGCAGCGGATGGCGGCGTGGAGTTGTTGTTCATCCAGCTTGAGCTGGCTACGAACTAGATCCTTGGGGTGATCGTCGCGTCCGCCGGAGCGCTTGGTGCGCACCAAGACCTTGCCCTCATAGGTCAGCCATGCGTGCAAGTCGCGCCCATGCCGCGTCTCCATCCTAAACTTGGCGACGACGCTATCGAACTCGCGGGCCTTCACGGCCGGGCGATGTATTGCGCGAGCCACTCTCGCACGCGACGCAGATCGCTGCCCAAAGCGGCTTGGTCTTCCTCTAGCGTGAAGAACAACTCCGCGACGCACCGCTGCAGGTCCTCAATGGCTTCCACGAGCGTCGCGCCGTGCCCGTACTCGCTGATGTCTTCGAGCTGAGTAGTCACGATCTCCCCGTGACGCGCGATCTTCATGCGCAGCGGCCGGAGGAGACGAAGGCGACCGTCTCGCAGCGATGCTAGCTCGATCTCTGCCGGTTGTTGCAGAGACTCCTGCAGAACAATACGGCGAGGCTCGCCGACAACGACCGAGCCTCGGTCGCGAAGGAAGGAGAGCGTCTCCGGAGCAATCTCTTGTCCAAGCTGGATTTCTGCGCTGACCATGACCCTTGATCCGCCCTTGGAGGAAACCGGGAGGGGCTGAACCTCCAGAATGGCGCGCCCTACATACATGCCGCTCATCAGAACACGAAACTCGTAGCGTCCCGGAGCTTGGAATGGAAGCGGCGGAAACTGCACCAGCATGTCCATCGGTTGGCCGTGATCGTTCCAGTTCACGTCGGCCTCCACCTCCACGATCGGGACGCGTCACCCCTGGCGGCAGGGAGCCGACCCGGAGCTGTTTTTTCGTCGAACTGGCGCCTGGCGTGGGTCCGGGCCTCTACATCCGAAAGGATGCACTGCCGCAGCGGGCGCTGCTCTGACCTCTCACTTCGCTGTCGCCCTCTTGGTCGCGTCGGCGCAGACCGCGGCTCCGCCGGGCAGTCGCCGCCCTTCCCGGCGAGAACGTAGTCGAGTCGCTCCCGCAGGGTGAAGAACTCGCCCTCGGGATCGATCATCGCCGGGAAGGGAGAGCGGTCGCGCGTCGCGCCGGCGGCCGAGGCGTTCGAGGCCGGCTTCGCCGCATTCGGCCAGCACGCCCCGGCCCTGGACCGAGGCGGAGTACAGCTCGGCGAGGAGAGGCACCTCGGGCTCGACTTCCTCCGCATCGCGGCGCAGACGACAACAGCGTGCGAGGTAGCGGAGGACGCATCTTTGTGCGCACGCTGCTCGGCTGGCTGGCCAAGCGTGATGAGAAGCGGCATCGACGTGCGTCGAGGTGCACCCATCGGCGACCGGATCCGACAAGCAGGACGACAAGACATCGACGTCGCAATTGCCGTCCGTGCCGGTCTTCTTCAGACTTGAATCTGCCGCTGGGTCGATGTGCGGAAGCGACTCGATTGCGCGCACTTCGTCTCCGAGCGAGACGTGCGCATGTGTGTGCAATCGGCGGCAGGAGGGCTCGGGGGCCGGCTCTCGACCGGCGGCCCGCGCCTCGACGTCCTGCTCACGCGCGCTTCGACCGATTCACTCGGCCTAGCGCCCGACGCGCGCGTCTATCTCGTGTTGAAGTCGAACTCGGTGCGCGTGCTGTCGGCGCTCTGAGCGCGGACCGGATCACTCCGCCTTCTTCCGGAGCTGTGCCTCGATCTGGGCCTGCA
>JABFRZ010000111.1 GCA_013140785.1 Planctomycetota bacterium
ACCGGAACCGCTGCGCGGGCTCGCGCGCCATGGCGCGCAGGACCAGCTTGTCGAGTGCGGGCGGGATCTCCTTGCGCAGGGAGCTCAGCGGCTCGGGGGACTCGGAGAGGATGCGGGCGAGGACCTCGCCGAGGTTGTCGCCGGTGTAGGGCGAGCGCCCGGTGAGCAGCGCGTAGAGGGTGGCGCCGACGGAGTAGAGATCGCTGCGGAAGTCGACGTGCCGTCCGCGGACTTGCTCGGGCGACGCGTAGAGCGGCGATCCGAGGAAGACGCCGGAGCGCGTGAGCTGCACGTCGCGCTCGAGGGAGCGCGCGAGCCCGAAGTCGCCCACCTTGATGCGGCCTTCGGCGGTGATGAAGCAGTTGGACGGCTTGACGTCGCGGTGGACGACGCCGACGCGGTGGGCGGCTTCGAGGCCGTCGAGGATCTCGATGGTCCAGCGGACGGCGTCTTCGACGGGGACGGGCTCGCGCTGGGAGAGGCGGTGCTCGAGGGTCTCGCCGGCGCAGAGCTCCATCGCGATGGCCGGCGCGCCGTCGATCTGGTGGGCACCGAAGACGAAGACGCAGCTCGAGTCGGAGATGGAGGCGGCGATGCGCGCTTCGCGGCGGAAGCGCTCGAAGGCTTCTTCGGAGACGGCGAGCTCGGGGACGAGGATCTTGAGCGCGACGCGGCGGCTGGAGGCGAGCTCTTCGGCTTCGTAGACGACGCCCATGCCGCCGCGACCGAGGGTGCGGAGGAGGCGGAAGCCGCCGGTCTCGCGGGGGAGGGCGGCGTTCTCCGAGGGGATGTCGGCGGGAGTGGGCAAGCGTGAGCGGACTGCGGGTCGAGGTTGGTCCGGACCGGGATGGGAGGCGCCGGGAAGTGGCGCTGCGAGCCGCGGATCCTACGGCTTCCGGCGCGCCGTTCGTCTCACCCAAGACGCGATCCAGCCTGAAGCGCCCGAGAGACTCGCTGGTCCGCCAGCTCTCTCTCTCTTGCGGAGCTGGCTGGCGTCAGCGGCATGATCGCAAGGCGGTCAAGACGAGGGTGTCCCTCGGCCGTGGCCGACGATCCGTGACCCCTCCGGCCTCCGGTTGAAGCGTCCGCCGCACCGACTTCCGCGAGACCGGCCCGTCGGTGATCCTCCCGGTCTGGCAGAATCTCGCCGCAGGCCGCGGCGACCGCGGCTCCACTCGCCGGAGGCAGATCATGTCGAAGCTGGCCGCATCGATCGCACCCCTGTTCCTCGTCGCAAGCGCGCTTCCCGGTCGGACACAAGCGCCCTTCGGGGACCTGTCGAATCTGTGCCCACCCTTCGCACCCGAGAACTCGATCGAGTGGCCGGAAGACGAGGCCGCTTTCGGAGCGGCGCAGGAGTTCGGCCGGGTCGTGCTGGCCGAACTCGACGGCGACGAGGCGCGCGACGCGATCGTGCTGGCGGGCGGCGTGGCGATCGTGCTCTGGAAGGCCGCCGTCTACGATGCGCCGCAAGTGATCGAGTTCCCGAGCGCAGCGCCGCCCACGGGTGTCACGGATGCCGCGACGCTGGCCGGCGCGGGTCCCGGGGGGGCCGACGCAGTGTTGATGAGCGATGAGCGCGGCCTGTTCCTCGTCGCCTACGACAATGGCGCCTTCGACGAGCCGAGCGTGATCCTGGGCGGCCCGTGGGCGGGCGTGGCGAAACTCCATGCGGAGGACATGAACGAGGATGAGATGCCGGACCTCGTCCTCGGAATCGCGGCTGACCAGCGCTCGATCTTGCGCTGCCACTGGGACGGCGCGACCTTCGTCGATGGAGGCGCGATTCCGCTGAGCCTTCTCGCGCTGGACGTGGTCGCCGTCAACTGGGATGGCGTCGGTCCGCGCGAGCTCGTGGTGCTCACTCGGCGCGGGTTGCTCGTCTTCGGGGAGACCGGCCTCCTCCAGGTGGTGTCGCACGTTTCCGCCCGGAGCTGTGCGGTGCGCTTCCGTGCGCCCGACATCGGCGAGGGGCTCGCCTGGACGCGGCTCTCGGGCGCAGGCGGTAGCGAGCTCCTGGTCGTGAACCAGAACCTCATGGAAGGCCCCTGGCCCTTGACATTCGAGCTGTGCGACGCATTGACGGCGGTCGAGCCGAGCGCGCTCCTCGCCGGTGGCTACGACAGCGACGGAGACGAGGAGCTCCTGATCGTGCACGAGGCCAACCAGACGGCGATCGTGCTGACGAACCTGGGCTCCCCCGGACAGCAGACGCCGGCGCACTTCAAACCCGGCAATCCCGCCTACTTCCAGGTCGTGCCGCTCGCGCACCAGCCGCTCGCGCCCGGCAATGTAGGCATCCCGGCCTTCGACGAGCTCGACGGCGAAGCGCCGGAAGACCTGGTTTTCCCGGTGGCGAGCACGGCCCGGGTCGAGGTCTTCCTGGGCCAGCCCTACCTGCCAAGCGGCCTCCTCTACGGCCATGCCAACTCAGCGGACGTGACGAGGCGCGAGACCGAGTACGGTCCCGGCGATCACCACCTGGACGGATCCCTGCGCTTCGCCTTCCGGATCCCGGCCAACTACTACAGCCACACTCACATCGACATGATCGTGTGGCACCAGGAGCACGCCGGAACGACGACATCCCCATACGCGGCGTACCACGCGCGTCATCTCCTCGACAGCTCGGGCGCGATCGACGATTCGGTGAACCACCAGTGGATCTCGATCGCCGGGCCGACGAACCCGGAACCCTGGTTTCCCGAGGACCAGTGCTGGGGGGAAGTGGGCAAGCCCTACTACTTCACCGAGTTCCGCTTCGCCAAGATCGTCGCCGGTCAGGCGCCGGTGTATTCGCGCATCTTCGCGGGCGGGTTCACGCTCGTCGATTGCGACGATGCGACGAGCTACGTGCACCTCACCTCGCGCGGCATCCCGAACAGCCTGTTCCAGCTGTACGAGCACAACGGACTCACCACCGGACCGGAGTCGCGCCAGCTCCTCGGAGCCTACGTGCCGATGCACGGCGTCCCGTACTTCGGCGAGAACGCGAACCCGGACGCCGGTCCGCGCGAGGAAGCGGGCATCCCGCCGGCCACGCACTATGCACCCGGCTACTGAGCGCTCGGGCTCAGCGGGCGAACACCGGGTCGAAGCCGAGACCGATCACCTCGAAGGCCGCGGCGTGGGCGGCGGCGAGCGCGTCCTCGCTCGCGAGCCTCGCGCGCGCCGCACGCAGGGCCTCTGCGGGCGACGCGCCCTGGGCCAACCCGCGGTGGAAGTGCTCCATCAGCGCCAGGGTCGAGTGGTACTCGACCGGAAAGCGCGAGAGGACCACGCAGCGCGCCCCGGCCGCGAGGAACGCGCCCCCGAGGTTCACCAGACAGTCGTCGCCCAGGCGCGCGGGCCCGCGCCCGGGACTGCAGGCCGACAGGACCACGAGGCCGCCGACGCAGAGGCGCGCGACCTGCTCGGCTCCGAGCAGGCGCTCCTCGTCCGGACGACCGGCGGGTAGCACGAGCGCGGCCGAAGACTCCCGACCGGGCAACAGGGTGCCGTGCGCGACGAAGTGTACGAGCCGCGCGCCACCGAGGAGCGCCTGCACGGCGCGGAGCGCGGCCGGCGTGGCCCGAGCCCCTTCCAGCACTTCGACGGTGGACGGCTCGAATGGCGCGAGCCAGCGCTCGCGCTCCGCGCGATCGAAACGGAAGCTCTCCAGGGGCGATCCAGGCGGCGGGTCGCCCCCCACCACCAGCACGACTTCCTTCGCCGATCCACCGGGCACGTCGCCTCGGCCCGCGTAGTCGAAGCCCAGCGCGAGCGAGGGCAGCGAGACCAGCGCGAGCCGTTGTCCATATGGTGCGCAGCCCTGAGGCGCGAGGATGCCGAAGGGCAGGTCGCGCCCGAGATCGAAGCCAACGGTCAGCGCCTCGCGCCAGCCGTGCAGCCGTGCGCGCGCGGCCTCCGGAAGGAGCCGATCGTGCAGTGC
>JABFRZ010000018.1 GCA_013140785.1 Planctomycetota bacterium
GTGGTTCGTGCCGGCCGGCTTCGTGATCGGCATGCTCGGTGCCCTGTGCGGGATCGGCGGCGGGATCCTGGCCGGGCCGCTGCTGCACGCGGTTCGCAAGGTGCCGCTGAAGCGCGCCGCGGCCAGCGCGATCCTGGTGGTGCTCGCGACCACACTGGCCGCGACCACGGCCGAATTCTTCCGCCCGGATTCGGCGCTGCGCGGGTCGGTCGTGCTGCCGCTCGCGCTCGGCGCGCTGCTGGGGGCGCGGCTCGGCTTCGCACTCTCGCGGCGCATCGACGAGCGCGCCCTGAAGCGCGTGTTCGCGCTGGTGCTGGCGCTGGCCGCGCTGCGCGTGCTCTTCTTCACGAGCTCGCTCACGCCGCCGGATGCGCTCGCGGGCCGGGCCACCAGTGCGCTGGCGCTGGCAATCGGGCTGGCGGGCGGCCTCCTGACGCCGCTGCTCGGCGTTGCCGGTGGGGTCCTGATGGTGCCGGCCTTGTTCCTCTTCCGCGGTCAGCCCTTCGGGGTCGCGCGCGCGTGTGCCCTGGCGGCGGGCTCGGTCTCGGCCCTGCTCTCGCTCTGGCTGCACGTGCGCGCCGGGAACGTCAGCACTTCGCTCGGCCTGCTGGTG
This sequence comes from Planctomycetota bacterium, assembly GCA_013140785.1. GTDB lineage: Bacteria > Planctomycetota > UBA1135 > UBA1135 > JABFRZ01. The sequence continues at coordinate 614 of JABFRZ010000018.1, forward strand.
GCCGGCGGCGCGCTGTTCGGGGCGCTGGTCGGCGTGGTCGCGGCCCACGATCCGCTGCTGGCTCCGCTGGGGCGGGTCCTGCTCGGGGTCGTGCTGCTCGCGCAGGCCGGACGCTTCTTCTTCGAGCTGCGCCGCGCGGCCAGCAGCGAACCTGCGCGCGGCTGAGCGGCTGGGGAGTGCACCCTCAGGCGTACACGCCGCGCACCTGGTCGGCCTTGGCCACGCGCTGCACGGCCAGCATGTGCGCGGCCATGCGCATGCGCACGGCGTGCTGGCTTTCCATCTCGAGCGTTTCGTGCCAGGCCTCGGTCATGAAGCGCGCCAGGCGCTTCTCGAGCACGGCGCGCTGCCAGGCCAGGCCTTGGCGGTTCTGCACCCACTCGAAGTAGTCGGCCAGGACGCCGCCGGCGTTGGCGAGGATGTCGGGCACGATCGGGATGCCCTTTTCGTGCAGGATGCGGTCGGCCTTGGCCGAGATCGGGGCGTGCGCGCCCTCGAGGATCAGCTTGGCGCGCACGGCGCGCGCGTTCTTGGAGTCGATCGCGTTGACCACCGCGCAGGGGATCAACACGTCGCAGGGACGCTTCAGGAGCTCGTCGTTGGTGAGCGTTTCGAAAGCGCCGCTCACGCCATCGAGGCGTCCGTGCTGCGTGCGCCAGGCCAGCAGCGCGGGCACGTCCAGGCCGTGCTCGGAGAAGAGCGCGCACTTCTTGCCGGAGAGCCCGATGACCTTGTGACCTGCGGCTTGGAGCAGGCGCGCCAGCGTGCCGCCGACGATGCCGGAGCCCTGTACGATGATGCTCGCACCGCTCTGGGGCAGGCGAAAGCGTTCCAGCGCCAGACGCAGCACGGTCGCGAGCCCCAGCGCGACCGCCTCCTGCCCGAGGGCCGAGCCGCCCATGGCCAGGGGCTTGCCGGTCACGATCGCGTTCTCGGTGTGGCGCATGTGCGACGAGAACGTGTCCATCACCCAGGCCATGATCTCCTGATCCGTGCCGGCGTCGGGCGTCAGGATGTCGCGCTCGGGTCCGATCACGTCGAGCAGGTTCGCGGTGTAACGCCGCACGATGCGCTCGAGGATCCCGCGCTTGTTCGCGCGTGGATCGACGCGGATGCCGCCGGCCGAGCCGCCGAAGGGCACGTTGACGAGCGCGCACTTCCAGGTCATCCAGCCGGCCAGCGCGCGCACGTGGTCGAGCTCCAGCCCACTCGAGATGCGCAGCGGCCCCATGCACGGCCCGAGGCCCTGGTTGTGCTGCACGCGGTAGCCGTCGAACACCATCCAGCTGCGATCCTCGAGCTGCACCGGCACCGAGACCGTGATCTCGCGGTCGGGCTTGCGCAGGATGGCGTAGTTGGCCGGATCGACCCCGAGGCGCGTGGCGGCCTCGTCGAAGAGACCCATCATCGAGGCGAAGGGCGATTCCTCGGACAGCGCCGGGGCCGGCTGGCGGGTCTCGTGGAGCGCGGGTGTTTCGCTGCTCATGGCAAGGCCGATCAGGCGAAGATCCCGCGCTGGCGGTACACGGTCGCGACGCGGTCGAGCGCCAGGATGTAGGCCGCCTTGCGCAGCGACACGCCGCACTTCTTGGCGGTCGAGTGCACTTCCGCGAACGAGCTGACCATGGTCTGTTCGAGGCGCGCGTTGACGACCTCCTCGGTCCAGAAGTAGCCCATGCGGTCCTGGACCCACTCGAAGTAGGAGACCGTCACGCCGCCGGCGTTGGCCAGGATGTCGGGCACGACCACGATGCCGCGCCGGTCGAGGACCTCGTCGGCCACAGCCGTGGTCGGACCGTTGGCGCCCTCGACGATCAGGCGCGCCTTGATGCGGTCCACGTTGCGCGAGGTGATCTGATTCTCGACCGCGGCCGGGACGAGCACGTCGCACTCGATCTCGAGCAGCTTCTCCTTGGGCGTGAGGTGCTCGCCCGGGTAGCTGTCGAGGAACTTGCGCTTCTCCTTGGGCTGGCGCGCCTGCTCGTCGAGCCAGGCGATCACGGCCGGCGTGTCGAGGCCCGTCGGGGCGTGGATCGCGCCGCGCTCGTCGGAGAGCGCCACGATCTTGTGCCCTTCGCGGTGCAGCAGCAGCGCGCCGATCCCGCCCACGTTGCCCGCGCCCTGCACGGCGATACGCGCCTGGGCCGGCATGTCCTTCATGGTCTTGAGCGCCTCGCGCATGGCGAACATCAGGCCACGCCCGGTGGCTTCGCGCCGGCCCTTGCTCCCGCCTAGGTTGAGCGGCTTGCCCGTCACCACCGCGGTCGAGGTGCGGCGCACGTGCATCGAGTACGTGTCCATGATCCAGGCCATGGTCTGCTCGTTCGTGCCGACGTCGGGCGCGGGCACGTCGCGGTCGGGTCCGAGGATGTCCATGATGCTGGCCGTGTAGCGGCGCGTGATGCGCTCGAGCTCACCCTGCGAGAGCAGCTTCGGATCGCAGATCACGCCGCCCTTGCCGCCGCCGAAGGGGATGCCCACGATCGAGCACTTCCAGGTCATCCACGCGGCCAGCGCGCGCACCTCGTCGAGGTTCACGTCGGGGGCGAAGCGGATGCCGCCCTTGCACGGGCCGCGCAGGAAGTTGTGCTGCACGCGATAGCCCGTGAACACGCGCAGCTCGCCCGAGTCCATGTGGATCGGGATGGCCACCGTCAGCTCGCGGTCGGGAGTGCGCAGGACGTCGCGCACGCCCTTGTCGAGCTTCAAGTAGTCGGCCGCTGCCTCGAAGCGGTCGGCCATGGCCTGGAACGGGCTGAACTCGTCCTTGACGGGGGGGGCGGCGGCGACGGCGTGCGACATGGGCTGTTCGGAGGGGCGAGGAGCGCGCCGACGCGCGGCGCGGCCTGGTGCGCGAGCCCATTATTCGACCTTCGGGTCCCGCGCGGGGGAACCCCTCCTGGCTGGGGTCCGGAGCCGGCCCTTGGTCATGCTCTCAATCCTTTTCGGGGCAAGGACTTGCGGACGAGCGTTGACCTCACCCTCGGGCTCGGTGTGTGATCGCCGCGCGTGAACCCAGCAGTCCCGGCCCCGCGTCACCTCGTGCTGCGCGCACCCAACTGGGTCGGCGACTTCGTGATGGCCACTCCGCTCTTCGAGGCGGCCCTCGCGTCGCTCTACTTCACGCGCGTGAGCATCGCGCTGCGCGCGCACCTGTCACCGCTGCTCGCGGGCGGCCCGTGCGCGGGGCACGTCGTCGAACTCGTACGCGGGCGGTCCGAGACGGAGCTGTATCGCGCGCTCGCGCCCGACGCGATCGTGCTGCTCACGAATTCCTTCGCAGCGGCCTGGCGCGCCTTGCGCGCGCGCATCC
>JABFRZ010000632.1 GCA_013140785.1 Planctomycetota bacterium
GAACGGCTACTGGCTGGGCGCCCTGGCCGAGACACACCGCCGCCCCGCCGCGCTCGACGAGCTGCGCGGCCGGCAGGCCTCGATCGAGAAGATGGACGCCGCGGCCCTGAGCGCGCACGCCAAGTCGCACCTGACACGCGCGCGCGTCGCCTGCGTCGTGGTGCACCCGACGAAGGCGGACGGGAAGGCGCCGGAGGAGGCCTTGAGCGGCACGGAGGACAGGGCGGCCGCTGACTTCGCCGTCAGTCTCCGACCGTCACCTCGAGCGCGCTCACCCGCCCGGCCTGGACCATCACGATTGAACCGCGGGGACTCCGGCGGCGCGCTCGCGGGATGGAGGGCGAGCCAGAGGTTCATCGTCGCGACGGGCGGATCGACGACAACCTCGAGGTCGAGAGCGGCGCTCGCCTCCAGTGGCGAAAACGACCGTGTGCGCCGGAGCTCCTCACCAGGTTCCCCGGTGGCCGGCGGGAGCGCATCTATTTCCCCGATTCCACAACTGCGTGGAGAGACCGCGACGCGACTCCAGTGTCGGTCGGAACCCGCCACACGAGCCGTTCGGTGCGCGGATTCCTGCCCAAGCAAGGAGCCAAAATGCCTTTCGTCGCTTTCCGGGCCGCCGCTGCCCTGTCCCTCTTCGCACTCCCGCTCTGGGCCTGGCCGCAGGGCACCTGCCTCGACGAGGACCCGAACGTCACGGACGACCCCGCAACGTTCGAGCACCGCTGGGCCGGGCAGGTGAACGACATTTTCTCGCTGGACGGCGTCGAGGCTTGGACCGCCGAGGACGGCGGCCGCATCCGCCATCGCACGGCTGCTTTCTCCTGGAAGTTCCAGCGCACTCCGTTCGAGGTACGAGAGGAGCTGCGCAGCGTCACCTTCGTCGACTCCGACCTCGGCTGGTGCGTCGGGCAAGGCGGTTGGGTGCTCGGCACCACCGACGGCGGCGATCACTGGCAGGCGCTCGCTCGAATCCCCCTGGCTGCGGGGGGCTACGACGACCTGCAAGAGGTCGAGTTCCCGACGCGGCGCGATGGATGGATCGCCGGCTTGCACGGCATCTACTACACCCACGACGGCGGCCTGTGCTGGGAGAAGGCGCTGCTCTACGACCACCTGGGGCTCCTGATCGACGGAACGAATCCGGCCTTCGAGGTCGAGCCCTACTCCCTGGAGATCGTCCTCGACCACCCGCTCGCGCCGTCGCCCCTATTCGGGTTGGCCACGGCCGAGCCGGGCTACGTGTTCTCGACGCAAGACGGTCACACCTGGCGCACGGCGTTCTTCCTCCCTACCTCGGGGCTGTGCGGCCAGATCCAGACGCCGTGCGGAGCCAACGCGTGCGACATCGGCTCTGAGTTCGAGCCGTGGGCCGTCGAGATCAGCCGCAACCCGGGCACGGCGCTCGCGCTGATCGCCGGCGGCTACGGCGTCGGCTGCGGCGTGGTCCTGGCATCGGACGACTTCGGAACGACCTGGTTCCAGGAGCTGCACGAGTGTCAGCTCCCCGGCGCACTCTGTCCGCCGCCGAGCGGCACGCTCGGGCCGCTCGACTCGCCCCGTACCTACTACGACGTCGCCCTCTTCGACGGCGACAACACGGCTGTCGCCTGCGGCTACAACGGCCAGCACATCCGCCGCCTGGCGGGACCTGCAGGCCAGACGTACTGGGTCGATGAGTCGCGTTTCGCCAACGCACCCCACCCCGACAACGCCTTCGTGCAAGGGCAGGACGCCAACGGCTCGATCTTCCCGCTCTACGGAGCCTGGGCCGATGGCGGCGCGCTCGGCTCCGGTCGCGCCTTCGTCACCGGAGTGGGCGGCCAGATCCGCGCCAGCTCCGACGGTGGCGACACCTGGCTCCCGGAGACCGACGGAACGTTCAATCGGGTCTTCGACACGACCTTCACCGACGACCTCACCGGCTATCAAGTCGGTCAGTTCTATCGCATCGGCCGCACGACCGACGGCGGGCTCACCTGGGCCCCGGTCGTTGGACTGCAGGTCCGCACGCCCGCGGGGCTGCCCAAGGCCGGGCTCGGGGCGATCGACTCGGACGACGCGGGGACGATCGTCGCGGTCGGAGGCGTCGATCCCGGCGCGGTGCTGCCGCACATCCTGCGCTCGAGCGATGGCCTGAGTTGGGACGTCATCGACGGCCTGGGCACGGAGGTGACCCTCCCGAGCGGCTACGTCCTCGCTCCGCTGCGCGACGTCAAGTTGACCGGGAACGGCGTCGCCTGGGCGGTGGGAGACAACGGGCTCGTGCTGCGCAGCCTGGACTCCGGACAGACCTGGCAGGGCTTCCTCTTGCCAGACACCTCGGTCAACCTGAAGGGCATGGCGTTCGCGCTGCCGAAGCGTGGCATCGTCGTCGGACGTGTTCCCGTTGCGGGAGGAACGAGCGCGCGCATCTACTCGGTCCTCGGTCAGTTCGCCGTGCCCATCTTCTCGCAGCTGACGATCCCCGCCGGCTGCGTCACGCTGGTGGACGCGGCAGCGAAGGCAAGCTCGATCTATGCGGCCGGCAAGATCGCCGATCCGGTCTTGGGTGACCGCGGAGTCCTGCTCACCTGGAACGGAAGTCAGTTCCTCGAGCTCGCCTCGGCGCCGCTCTTCCTACCCTGCACCGAGGGCGCCTCTCCGACGACGGGCGAGGGAAGCATCCTCGATTCACTCGCCATCGCCCCCGAAACGGGCGATCTCTGGGTCGGTGGGGACTGCGGGATGATCTGGCAGTACCGGCCGGCGCTCGACGCCTGGACGGAGCACAAGAGTCAGTCGAGCGCCCACGTGCTCTCGATCGACTTTCCGAACGACCTCGACCCGGGCGCCGTCGGCTACTTCTCGACCTTTCGGCAAACCGAGCCGCACCCCGTCCTGGTGCGCACGACCGGCAATTGAACCAGGAACCCCGCCCCGCGTGGCCGGCGCTCGCCCGGCCCGCGGGGCGCGGCGCATACAATCACCGCCGTTCCGATGGTCAACGGCCACGAACGCCGCGCGCATTCGGCGGATTCGGATCTCGCGCTGGTACACCGCGTTCTCGCCGGGAGCCACGGCGCGCTGCCGCTCCTGGCCGAGCGCCTGCGTTGCGTCGTGCGCACGGCGCAGCTCATGGACCAGAAGCAGGGCTATCCGTTGGGCTCGGAGGGGCTCGGCGATCTCACCCAGGACGTGCTCGTCCTGGCCTGGCGCAAGCTGGGCGAGTTCGAGGGGCTCTCGACGCTCGAGGGGTGGATCTACGGCATCTGCCTGCTCGAGCACCAGAACGCGGTGCGACGCAAGCGCCGCCTGCGCGAGGAGGCTCAGGTGCTCGCGGCCCACAATCGCGCGCGCCCCGCGGCTGCGCTTGATCCCGACCCCTGGGCCTTCGAAGAGGTCCACGCGGCTCTGCGGAGGATCGGACGCGGCGAAGCGCGTATCATCCGGCTGAAGCATTTCGAGGGCCACTCCTTCGAGGAGATCGCGCGCGCGCTCGGGCTGTCGCCCAACACGGTCAAGGCCCGCTACTACCGCGGGCTCGGGGAACTCCGGCCGTTGCTCGAGAAGGAGGCGAGGCGAGGATGAAGGCGCATTCCACAGAGCACGAGTTGTGGCTGGCCGATCTGCTCGGCGGGGTTCGCCTCGCGTCGGACCCCGAGGTCGCGAAGCGCCTCGCGAGCTGCACGCGCTGCCGCGAACTCTTGGCTGAGTTGCAGCCGGTGGCTGAACGGTTGGAGCGCGCTGGGAAGGCGCGCGCGGCGCTCCTCGCGGAGCTCGAGGACGCGGTGCCAGCGCCGGGCGAGGAGCAGATCGCCGTGGCCCTGGAGCGGATCGCGGCGCGCGAGCCCCACGTGCGCCGGATCTCGCGCGGGTGGGTCGTCGCCGCGGCCTGGCTGGCCCGCGCGTTCCTCGCCGGAAGTCCGAGCGAGCCGCTCTGGCT
>JABFRZ010000378.1 GCA_013140785.1 Planctomycetota bacterium
TCCCCGTCCTGAACTCGAAGCGCAAGGAATCCCCCATGAACCTCACGCGACTCTCCCTCTCCGTTCTGCTCGCCGCGGCGCTGGTCCTCGCGGGCTGCTCGAAGGAGCACTCCGCCACGGACGGGCACGACCACGGCGACGCGATCCATGCCGAGCCCGGCGTGACGCCCGGGTCCCACGCGGACTGGTGCGCCGAGCACGAGATCGCCGAATCCAAGTGCACGCGCTGCGACCCGAGTCTCGTGGCGGCGTTCAAGGCCACCCACGACTGGTGTGCGGAGCATGGCCTGCCCGAGTCGCACTGCGTCCAGTGCGATCCCCGGCGCAAGTCGGTTCGTCCGCCGAAGTCGGGAGGAGAATGATGCGTCGCGTAGCGCTCTCGCGGTCGTGGCGGCTCGGCCTGTGGGGGCTCGCGCTCGTCGCGTGCGGAGGCAACGAGCCCGGGCCCGGCCCGGCCTCGGCCGCGCGCGAGCTCCCGAGCGCCGAGGCCTTCTGCGCCGAGCACGGGGTGGCCGAGGCCGTGTGCACGAAGTGCAACCCGAAGCTCGTGCCCATTTTTCAGGAGCGCGGGGACTGGTGCGCCGAGCACCAGTTTCCCGAGTCTTTCTGCCCGCTGTGTCACCCCGAGCGCGGCGGCCGCCCGGCGGTGGAGCAGGGCGCGGACGCTCCCGCGCACGGCATGAAGGTGCAGCTCGCGACGCCGGAGACGGCGCGGCTCGCCGGCATCGAGACGGTCGCTGCGCGCGCGGAGAGCGCGGCCAGCACGCTCGCGGTCCTGGGCACGATCGCCTACGACGCGACGCGGCAGGCCGAGGTCAATGCGCGCGTGAGCGGCATCGTGCGCGCGATCCTGGTGGACGTCGGCCAGCGCGTGGAGGCGGGTGCCGCGCTCGTGCAGATCGAGAGCGCCGAGGTCGGTGCGGAGCAAGCCAGGCTCCTCACGGCGCGCGCGCGCGGCGCCCTGGCGAGTGAGGCGCGAGCGCGCCTCGAGAGCCTGCTCGCGCAGGGCATGGCGGCCCAGAAGGACGTGCTCGCGGCCCAGCTCGAGCTCGACACGGCGCGCGCCGAGGAGGCCGCCGCCTCGGCCGCGCTCGCCGTCGTCGGTATCAACGCCGCCGGTATCGGCAACGCCGGAACCGACGCCGCCGGGCCGTGGGCGGCGAGCGGAAACCTCTACACGCTGGCCGCACCGCTGGCGGGAACCTGCGTTCGCCGCGCTGCGACGATCGGCCGCCTGGTCGCGGCCGGCGAGCTCTTGTGCGAGATCGTGGACACGAGCGTGATGTGGGCCGTGCTCGACCTTCCCGAGGACGAGCTGGAGGGCGTGCGCCCGGGTCTGGAGGCGGTGATCACCGTGGACGCGCTCGGCGCACGCGAGTTCCGTGGCCAGATCGACTCCATCGCGTCCGAGATCGACCGTCACACGCGCACGGTCCAGGCGCGCGTGCGCCTGGCGAACCCGGACGGTCTCCTGCGCGCCAACGCCTTCGTGCGCGCGCGCATCGAGCTCACCGGGAAGCAGGCGCGCGTGCTCGTGCCGCGCGACGCGCTGCAGGTCGCCAAGGGAAGCGAACTCGTGTTCGTCGAGCTCGTGCCCGGACAATACGAGCTGCGCCGCGTGAGCAGCGCGCCGGCGCGCGGCGAGCTGGTCGAGCTCACGCGCGGCGTCGCGCCCGGTGAGCTGGTCGTGACGCGCGGCAGCTTCCTGCTGAAGACCGAGACCTTGAAAGGCGAGATCGGCGCCGGCTGCTGCGCCGAGGAATAGCCGGATCGGGCCATCACCGTGCTCTCGAAGATCATCACGCTCGCGCTGCAGCACCGCCTGGCGGTGATCCTGGCGTGGCTCGGCATCGCGCTGGCGGGCGTGCTCGCCTTCCGGCGCCTGCCGCTCGACGCCTTCCCGGACACGACTCCGGTGCAGGTGCAGATCAACACGGTGGCGCCCGCGCTCTCGCCGCTCGAGCTCGAGCGTCAGGCTACCGCGCCGATCGAGCAGGCTCTCGGCGGACTGCCCGGCCTGAGCGAGGTGCGCTCGCTCTCGCGCTTCGGCCTGTCGCAGGTCACGCTCACCTTCGAGGACGAGACGGACATCTGGCTGGCGCGCCAGGTCGTGTCCGAGCGGCTGGCGGGGATCGAGCTCTCGGCCGGGATCGAGGCGCCGCGCCTCGGGCCGGTGGCGACGGGTCTCGGCGAGGTCTTCCACTACCTCATGACGAGCGAGACGGCCTCGCTGTCCGAGGTCCGCAGCGCGCACGACTGGATCGTGCGCCCGCAGCTGCGCTCGGTGCCGGGCGTGGCGGAGGTCAACGCTTGGGGTGGGGCCGAGCGCGAGTTCCAGGTGGTGGTCGATCCGGTCGAGCTGCACAAGCGCGGGCTGACCCTGGTTGAGCTGGTCGAGGCGATCGAGCGCAACAACCTCAACGTCGGCGGAGGCACGCTCGAGCGAGCCGGCGAGTCGGCGCTGGTGCAGGGCGTGGGCCTGGTCACGAGCCTCACGGACATCGAGGGCATCGTCGTGGCCGCCGAGGAGGGCGTGCCGATCCGCGTGCGCGACCTCGCGCGCGTGGTGGACGGGCACGCCATCCGCAGTGGGGCCGTGAGCGCGGACGGGAAGGGCGAGGCCGTGCTGGGGCTCGGCTTCATGCTGGTCGGCGAGAACAGTCACGCGGTGACGCGCGCGCTCTCGGCGCGCCTGGCCGCGATCGAGAAGTCGCTGCCGCCCGGGATCACGGTCGAGTCGGTCTACGAGCGCACCGCGCTGGTCGAGCGCGTGCTGCGGACGGTGCGCACCAACCTGCTGGAGGGCGCGCTCCTGGTCGTGGCCGTGCTGTTCGTCCTGCTCGGCAACTTGCGCGCGGGCCTGATCGTCGCGGCAGCGATCCCGCTGTGCATGCTGTTCGCCTTCGACCTGATGACGCGCTTCGGCGTCGCCGGCAGCCTGATGAGCCTGGGCGCCATCGACTTCGGGATGGTGGTGGACAGCTCGGTGATCCAGGTCGAGAACGCCATGCGGCGGCTCGGCCTGGCGCGCGGCGGCGAGAGCCGCGTCGAGATCGTGCGCGACGCAGCGCTGGAGGTGCGCGGACCGACGATGTTCGGCGAGCTCGTCATCCTGATCGTCTACCTCCCGATCCTGGCGCTGGAGGGGATCGAGGGGAAGCTCTTCCGGCCCATGGCGCTGACGGTCGTGTTCGCGCTGCTCGGCTCGATGCTGCTCTCGCTGACGCTCATGCCGGTGCTCGCGAGCCTGTGCCTTCCGCGCCACCCGAAGCACGGCGAACCCGCGCTGCTGCGGGGGCTGAAGCGCATCTATCGCCCGACCCTGTCCGCCGCGCTGCGCTGCAAAACGGCCGTGATCCTGGCCGCGCTCGGGGCCGTGGCCGGCGGCGCGCTCTTGGCCACGCAGCTCGGGAGCGAGTTCGTGCCGCGCCTCGACGAGGGTTCCTTGGTCGTCAACACCGTGCGCCTGGCCGGGGTCTCGCTGGACGAATCGGTGCGCACCGGGATCCAGGTCGAGCGCGCCCTGCTGGCGGCCTTTCCCGACGAGATCGAGCGCCTGTGGACGCGCACCGGCACGGCCGAGGTCGCGACCGACCCGATGGGGCTCGAGGTCTCCGACGTCTTCGTGAGCCTGCGCCCGCGCGAGCGTTGGCGGCGGGCGCGAACGCAGGCCGAGCTCGTGGCCGCGATGGACGAGCTGCTCGCGACCTTGCCCGGGATGAAGGCGCTCTTCACCCAGCCGATCGAGATGCGCGTCAACGAGATGGTGGCCGGCATCCGCGCCGACGTGGGGGTGAAGCTGTTCGGCGACGACCTCGGGGTGCTGCGCGCCAAGGCGGCCGAGATCCGCGCGCTGCTCGAGGCGATCCCGGGCGCGGCCGACGTCTCGACCGAGCAGGTGACCGG
>JABFRZ010000494.1 GCA_013140785.1 Planctomycetota bacterium
TTCTCCGACACCTCCAGCGGCAGCGTCACCGTGACGAGGTTGGTCTGGGTCTCACCGTCCGCTCCGCCCGGGCCCGAGGCGCTGAGCGTGACGCTGAAGCTGCCCGGGTTGGCGTAGACGTGGACGGGGCTCGGCACGAGCTCGAGCGTGCCGTCGCCGAAGTCCCAGGACCAGCTCGTGGGGCTGCCGCTCGAGAGGTCGGTGAAGGCGACCGAGAGCGGCGCCGCTCCGGCGGTCGGGTTGGCCGAGAAGTCGGCCACCGTCGGTGGGAAGAGCTCGACCACGAGCTCCGGGGGCTGGGCGCCCTCGCGGCTGGAGAAGACGGCGCTGTTCGAGGTGGTGCTCGTCAAGAGGAAGCTGACGAGGCCCGGAGCGCCGACGGCCGAGGTCACGTCGAACTCGACCCAGGTGCTGGCGGTGATCGAGCCCAGCTGCGTGATCAGGCCGCCCGTGGCTGCGGGCCGGTTGTTCCAGTTGATCGCGGTCTCGCTCCAGGCGTTGGTGGTCGGGAAGACGAGCCCTCCGACGGTGCTGCCGTCGGTGCAGAAGAGCCGCAGCTTGGCGGAGACGACCGGACCCGAGAGCCCGGAGAGGTCGAAGCGCAGGTAGGAGGCAAAGGACCCGCCGGCTGCGAAGCGCACTTGCAGCGCGGGTGCGGTGCCGGAATTGGAAGCGGGGCTGGCCTCGTTGACGCGCGCATCGGCCAGCACCGGGAAGCTCTGGGTCGGGAGCGCGGGAGTAACGGTGATCAGGTTGCTCCAGGTCTCTTCGTCCGAGCCGCCAGCCGTGCCGACCGTCAGGCTCACCGGGAAGATGCCGGTCGCGATGTACTCGTGCAGCGGGTTCTGTGCGACCGCGGTGCCGCCGTCGCCGAAGTCCCACGACCACGAGGTCGGCGCTCCGGTCGAGGTGTCCGTGAACTGCACGTCCAAGGGCGACTGGCCGGCGAGCGGGGCGGCGGAGAACGAGGCCACGAGCAGCGCAGCGGGAGCGACGGTGTGATGCCAGTACGACTCCGTGGTCTCGTGCGCGGCCAGGACCACGAGCCCGGTCGAGCTGTCGACGTTCTGCTTGGTCGAGGTGGCGTTGTTCACCAGGGGATCGCTCGCGTCCTGGATCACCACCGTGCCCGGCCCGGAGGCGAAGGCGATGGCGTCGAGCGAGGCGGTCTTCTCGTGGATCAAGCCGTTGTCCTGGCCGCTGGCGAAGACGTGGATCCTGCGCCGCTCCTCGTCCAAGAGCACGATGGGACGCGTGAGCCGATCGGCGCCGGTCGAGACCAGGAACGAGGTCCAGTTGCCCGCGTCACGCACGAGGAGCTTGAGCTCGTCGGCCGCGTTCTTGACCGTCGCGAACACGCGTCCGGCCGCATCGGTCGCAAGGTGGATGTGGTCGTCGGACTCGCCGGAGAGCGGGGTCTCGAGGCTCCACACGTCGTCCGGGGCTCCGTCCTGGTGGATCGCGAAACGGAAGAGATTGAGCGCCTGATCCGACCACAGCACGCCGATGCGATCCCCGCCGAAGTGGATCAGCGAGCAAACCTCGTCCAGGGTGAGGTCGCTGTCGCTGCCGGGCAGGATGGCCGGCGTCGTCCAGATCAGGTCGTCACCGCCCACGCTGTGGCTGGTGTAGACGCGCAAGCCCTGCACCCAGGCCGCCCAGACCGTCCCGGTCGAGTCCTTGTCGATCACCATCGACTCGGTCGAGAAGCTCCCGATCGTGACCGGGAAGCCCGGGTCGAGCGCGTAGCTCTTGGCCACGGAGTCGTAGCCGTAGCGCAGCATCAGTATCGAGTTCCCGCTCGCACCGCCGTCGGAGCTGAAGCGGTGCGACGCGACGTAGAGCTTGGTGCCGTCGAAGAGCGCGTCGCTCTTGCTATGGGAGCGGAAGTCGATCGGGACTCCCGTGTCCGTCCAGACGTGCGTGCTCTGATCTAGGCGGTGGATGTGGAAGGCCTGGCCCGAAGTGCTCCACAGGCTGCCCCACCAGGCGCCGTCGTGGAACCAGAGCTTGCTCTCCGGCTTGGACTCGGTGGGCGCCGCTCCCGCCCCGCTGAAGCTCGGGCCCTCGTGGCCGAAGTCTTGCGCCGCGGCTCCGGACTGGAGAACAGAGAGACTGGTGAGGAGCGCGAGCCCTGCTGCCATGAATCCCCAGCCTGGGCAACCCCGGCTGAGGTCCCCATTGACCCACTTCATCATCGTGCTTCCCCGTTGTCCGTCAGGCTGCCCGGCAGAGAAATCGGCCGGTCGATTCCGCTCTCGCCGCGAGTGCCCGCCGTGACGAGCGCCTCGCACCGCGATGAGCGTTGGTGAAAGCTAGCCGCACTCTCGAGCCGGCGCGGGATCGAAGGCAGATCCGCTGGTGCGCGCGCTAGAGCCGCGCAAAGACTTCCGTGTCAGGACCTCGCGTGGCTGCGCCAGACGATGAAGGAAATGCCGGCGGTACTGGGCGGGGACGTTCGTGCAGTCGCGGAGCTCACTCGATCTTCGCTCGTGCCGTCGGAGCCGGAGCGCTTCGGAACGGCGCCAGCAGAACGAAGCCCGCGAATGCAGCTGCGAGCGAGAGCAGGAACGGGTACTCGGCCTCGCGCTGGCTGGCGAACACGTAAACGGCCAGGCCGCCGAGCAGCGCCGCGTAGGCGCTGGGCGCAGCGCCACTGCGCGTGAAGAGGCCGAGCAAGAGGATCACGAACAGGCCCGCGCTGCCGAGCGAGGAGGCCAGCTCGACCAGGCTCGAGACGCTCTCGCTCTGCAGCGCGAGCACGAAGGCCGCCAGCCCGAACCCGACCACCCCGAGCCGCGCCAGGCGCACCTTGGCGCGTTCGCTCGCGCCCGGAAGACGCGGCAGCACGAGGTTGTGCACGAGCAGCGACGAGCACACGAGCAGCGTGCTATCGACGGTCGAGAGGATGGCCGAGACCAGCGCGCCTGCGAAGAGCGCGTAGGCGAAGGGCGAAAGGAAGCGCCCCGCGAGCTCGGGCAGGATCGCCTCTTCGTCGGCGAGCCCCGGCACGAGCGTCGCGCCCGCCAGACCGAGGAACACCGGGATCAGGCCGACCAGCACGTAGAGGCCGCCGCCCGCGAGGGCCGAGATGCGCGCGACCCGCGCCGAACGCGAGGCGCTCACGCGCACCACGAGCTCCTGCGCCACGACCGAACCGAGGATGGGCACGCACCAGGCCTCGAGCAGCGCGAGCAGGGATCCGCCCTCCTCCGGCACGAGCCGCAGCCGCTCCGGTCCTATACCCGCGAGCGTGGCCTCCCAGCCGCCGCCCACCTGCACCACGCCGAACAGGATCACGACCAGACCCACGATGAGGCACACGCCCTGCACGAGGTCAGTGATCGCGTCCGCGAGCAGCCCGCCGCAGGCGGTGTAGAGGACCACCAGGCCCGTTGCGAGCGCGATCCCGAGCTCGATTTCGAGCTCTGAGGCCGAGCTCAGCACCTGACCGAAAGCGCGGATCTGCGCCGCCGCCCACAGGAGCGAGGTCGGGGCCATCAAGAGCACCGCGAGCTGCTCGACGCCGCGCGAGTAGCGCGCGCGAAAGAAGTCACCCAGCGTCGTGAGCTTCAGGTTCCAGAGGCGCGTCGCGAACACGAGCCCCATGAACACGATGCACAGGCCATAGGCGAACGGCTCGGCCGTCCCGAGCGAGACCCCGTGCGTGTACGCGCCGCCCGCGCCGCCCAGGCACGTCTCGGCCCCGAACCACGTGGCGAAGATCGTCCCGCTCGCGAGCAGCGGCCCCATGCTGCGCCCGGCCACGAGGTAATCGTCCTCGGTGCGGATCCGCCGCGAGACCCAGAACCCGATCGCGAGCTGCACCGCTACGTAGGCGAGGATAGCGAGGAGGAGGGGACTCATGGCGCGCGGCAGGCTCACGCGCGCGC
>JABFRZ010000271.1 GCA_013140785.1 Planctomycetota bacterium
GCCTTGCGGCGGCGACCGCGCGCGCGCGCTCAAGGGCCGCGGCCGCAAGGCGGCGCGTCTCGTGGGCCGCTATCTGACGAAGCTCGGCGAAGCGCCCGAGTTCGTGCTCAGCTCGGACGCGCTGCGCGCCCGCGAGACGGCCGAGCTCGCGCGCGAGGAAGGCGGCTGGAGCGCGCCGCTCGAGCTAACTCCCGCGATCTACGAGTCCGGCACCGACGGCCTCCTGCGCCAGATCCGCGCCGCGGAGGCCGCCGTCACGCGCCTGCTCCTGGTCGGCCACCAGCCCGGGCTCTCGCTCTTGATCGGCGAGCTGACCGGCAACGAACCCGACTTCCCCACCGCGGCTCTGGCGCGCATCGACTTCGAGCTCGAGCGCTGGAGCGCAGTCGCGCCGCGCAGCGGACACCTCGTCTGGCTCGTCACGCCCGACGGAATCGGGGCTCAGCGTCCGAAGCCTGGGCGCTGAAGAGCACCGACGTCCCGATTCCTACGAACCTCCAGCGCGCTGCGGGAGCGGGGCTCGCGCGTCGGCCGAGTCCTCGGATGGGACGGAATCGAGCTGGTGCAGTCGGTCACGCGCTCGGCTCAGCTCTTCGGGCAAGGCGCGCGGGCTCTGCTCGAGGCACCGGATGGCTCCGTGCAAGTGGTCGCGTGCCTCGCTCGAGCGGCCGGTGGCCGCGAGGCATCCGCCCAAGGCAACCTCGGCGCGACCCGCGCTCAGGCAATCGTCTCGACTCGACGAGCGCAGACCGAGAAGCGCCTCCTCGAGCAGGGGTATCGCCTCCAGAGGCGCCTGGGTCTTCGACAAGAACACGCCGAACGAATACAGCGCATCGTGGAGGTCGTGGGCGGGGCCGGACGGAGAACGCCGGATCCGGAGCACCTCTTCCCACAGCTCGCGGGCCTCTGGAATGCGCCCGCGCGCGTGGTTCAGGTTTGCGAGCTTGGCGAGCGTGACGGCCACGTGGGGATGGTCGGGGCCGAGCCGCTTGCTCTGCAGCTCGAGCGCCTGCTCGAGACTGCCCCCGGCCGCGTCCAGGTCGCCCTCCTGTAGCTGCATCTCGGCCATGTTCGACAACAGCAAGCCGAGCCCCTCCTCTCCGTCCGCGCGCAACTCCCGATAGCCGTGCTCGGCCTGCCGCGCGAGCGCGAGCGCTTCCTCGGGTCGATGCAGCCGCCAGCGGGCAGCCGCCAGGTTCGAGATCGTCTGCAGCGTGAGCGGGTGCTGTGGGCCGAGGATCGCGTCCCGGATCTCGAGTGCCTCCTGGAGCATCCGCGCCGCCTGCTCCAGCTCGCCGCGATCGAGCTGGATTCCCGCCAGATTGTTCAGGCTCTCGGCGACGGGCAGGGTGCCGTCGGCGGCCTCTCGGCGCAGCTCCAGCGCCTCGTCGTGCAAGCGCTCGGCCTCGTCGACCTGGCCCGCGTTGCGCAGGCAGGCGGCCAGGTCGTTGGCAAGGGAGGCCACGTCGGTGTGGGTTCCCGGCGCGCACGTGCGATTCAGCGCCAGCGCTTCGCGCAGCGCCTCTGCGGCCCGTGCGTAGTCGCCACGGCAATAGTCCAGCTGTCCCAGGCTGCGCAGGGACAGGGCGTACTCGAGGCTCTCTGAGCCGAAGATCTCCGCGCGGATCGCGAGGGCCTCGCGGGTCAACGACTCGGACTCGGCGAGCAGATTGATGCGCAGGCACACCTGACCCAGAGCGTCCAGGAGGTTGGCGCGAGAGTGACCGTCGCCGGGGTACTGGCGGCGCACGCGGTCTGCGTGTAGCAGGATCCTGTCGCGAGCCAGGAGCTGCTGCGCGTCGTCCAACGCGGGGGCCATCGGCAGGAAGACATCCACCAGGATGTCGGCGATGCTCTGGAACGAATCGGCCTCGATGTGCGCGTGCTCGGCCTGTGCCCGGGCGCGTTGCTCGCCCTGACGGCTGGATACGAAGCCGAACAGCAGCGCCCCCACCACGGCCGAGGCCGAGGCGACGGCCAGGCGGTTGCGACGCACGAACTTGGAGCTGCGGTACCACAGCGAATCGGGGCGCGCCAGCACGGGTCGGGCGAGGAGGTGGTGCTCGATGTCGTCGGCGAACTCCTGCGCCGAGGCGTAGCGACGCTCGGGCTCCTTCCTCAGGGCCATCAGCACGATCCGGTCGAGATCGCCGCGCAGCCGGCGGCGCAGACCGGCGGGCGTGCTCCGGCAGTGCGCCGCGAGTTGCTCCGGGCCCGACGCTTCTTCGCCTTCGTCTGCGGGAAGCGCGGGCCGGAGCACGATCGTGCTGGGACGCGCGGGGGTGTGCTCCCTGACGATGCGCTCCCAGTCGGCCGGGCTGCGGCTCTCGCACTGGAACGGTTTGCGGCCGGTGAGGAGCTCGTACAGGATCACGCCCAGCGAATAGACGTCGAGCGCGGTCGTGACGCGGCCACCGGCAAGCTGCTCGGGGCTGGCGTACTCCGGTGTCAGGATGCGCGCCACCGTACGGGTAGCGGCCGGCATCGGTTTGCCGTCGTCGTCCTCCAGCAGGCGCGCGATGCCGAAGTCGAGCAGGCGAGGAAGTCCGTGCTCGTCGATCAGGATGTTGCTCGGCTTCAGGTCGCGGTGCACGACCAGGTTCTGGTGCGCGTAGTGGACGGCGCGGCATACCTGGGCGAACAGGCGCAGACGCTCTGCCACCGACAGGCGCTCGCGGTCGCAGTACCGGTCGATGGGGATGCCGTGCACGAGCTCCATGACCAGGTAGGGCCGACCGTCGTCGGTGCTGCCCCCGTCGTACAGGCGTGCGATGCCCGGATGGTCGAGCGCGGCGAGCGTGCGGCGTTCCAGCTCGAAGCGGCGCACGAGCCCTTCCGTGGCGCGCTCGGCCCGGATCAGCTTGACCGCCACTTCGTGCTGGAAGAGGCCGTCGGTCCGTTCGGCCCGATAGACGACGCCCATTCCACCCACGGCCAGGCGCTCGACCAGCCGGTAGGCGCCCACGCTCCGGCCCAGCATGGGATCGTCTTCTGTGCGCCGCGAGCGCTCCTCCATGCGGCCGAAGAGGTCGTCGCCGGACGAGTCGTCGCGCAGCAGCCGCTCGACGGACGTGCGCAGGTCCGCGTCCGCGCCGCACTCGGCGTCGAGCAGGGCCGCGCGTTGCTCGGAAGCGAGATCAACCACGCGATGGAAGAGGGCTTCGACCCGCTTCCAGTGCTCAGGTTCCACGGGCGAGCTCCCCGCGCAGCCAGGCGCGCGCCACGCGCCAGTGGCGCCGGACGGTGGATTCGGAAAGCTCGAGTGCGCGCGCCAGCTCCTCGACCGTCATGCCCGCGAAGAAGCGTAGCTCGACGATCTGTGCCTTGATCGGATCGAGCACGGAGAGGCGCGCCAGAACCTCGTCCAGGCCGAGCAGCTCCGCGTCGGAGATCGGCTGGAGCGGATTCAACTCCTCCAGCGAGAGCTGGGCCACTCCGCCGCCGCGCTTGGCCCGTGCGCGCCGCCGCGCGTGGTCCACCAGCACCCGGCGGATGGCCGTGGCCGCCGCGCCGAAGAAGTGCGCCCGGCTCTCGAAGGCAGCGCCATCCTTGCCGACCAAGCGCAGGTAGGCCTCGTGGACGAGAGCGGTCGGCTGCAGCGTGTGCGCGGGGCGCTCACCCGCGAGCTCCTGGCGGGCCAGCGCGCGTAGCTCGTCGTACAGGAGCACGGCGAGTTCCTCGGCCGCTCCGGTTCGGCCTGCGCGGGAATCTCGGAGGATGCGAGTGAGATCGGCCATCGGCTCCGCATCACGCACGGACGACGCAGAGTGCATCACGGTCTCGGCCGGCCATGACGGACCAGGCCGTGAGAAGGGAGTTCAGCGGACAAGAGTTCAGGGAGTCTCACGTGCGGGTTCGGGTTCGAGTGTGTCCATGATCCGGACGCGAGGCTCGATCGCAGACACGCCACGGAATGCGCTGGAGCTTGACCGGGTTCTCGGCGGCTGGCGCATGAGATGGCATGAGCGTCGAAGATGTGTGCCTCCGAGGCTGGCGTGCAGAGCTCGAGTAGGCAACTTCCACTCCGTCGTCGCTCCACGCGGTCCCCAACGCAAGGTCCAAGCCATGAATCCCCTCCTGCCCTCGCTGTCCGTGCTCCTGCTGGCCGTCGTTTCGCCTAGACCATCGGCTCAGGTTACCGCCCGGCGGACGCTCCACTCGCTTCGTCACGACCAGTACGTGGTGGATTTCGTCTCGAGCGCGGCCGACGGGTTCGACATGAACAACGCGGGGGTCGTTGTTGGAAGGTCGTATCTCGACACGGGCTGTGGCCCCTTCTGCTTGCCGCCCGAAGAGACTGTCGTGTGGCGAGGCGGCGAGCGCATCGTCCTTCCCGGCCTGCCGGGTTTCACCGGGACCACCGCGACGAGTGTCAACAACGCGGGTTGGATCGCCGGATTCGCCGGCTCCTACAACCCGATCCATGCGGTCGTCTGGCAGCCCGTTGGCAGCACCTACCGGGCGCTCGACCTGGGAGTCCTGCCCGGCACCACGATCTCCCAGCCCGCAGGGATCGACGACCAGGGGCGGGTCGTGGGCTGGTCCACGGACGGCAACGCGATCGGTGGCATCTCCGCGCCGTTCCTCTGGTCTCTGTCGACCGGCATGGTGGATCTCTCCACGCTGGGCTACCCGGACGAGCAGCCCTTCGCCATCAGTCCCGGTGGGACCGTGGCCACGGCGAACAAGTGGTATCGACTGGGGAACCCGGCCAGTGTCGTCACGATGCCTGCGCCCCCGAGCGGCTTCGGGCTCGGGGGATACGGCAGCGCGATCAACGATGCCGGTGACCAGGCCCGGTTGCTGGCGCGAACCAGCGGCCAGAACCTCGTCTACCTCTTTCGCTTCCACCACGAAGGAAGCTGGCAACAGCTCTCCGCCAGCCCGACCGGCCATCTCTCGAGGGCTGGCGTCGGATCGATCAACGACGCCCGTGACGTGACGGCCACGATCACTAGCAGAGGCGTCATCGCTTACGGCCCGAACGGCCTGGCCCAAGCGCTCGATTCGCTGCTCTCCCCGGCCTATCCGCCGCTGGGCAATCCGGACAGTACCGTCGCCTCGGCTGGCCCGATGAACCGCAGGGGCGAGATCTTGGCCGAGGTCATGCTCGGCCGGAGCCCTCGGCTCGTGCGGCTCACGCCATCCTGGGGCTGCTGGAGTGGCTGCCTGCGCGTGGACGACCTCGCGATCAGCGCGAACTTCGTCCCCGATCCGAATGACCCGAGCCAGGATCACTGCGCGCCCGACCTGAGCGCCTACAACGAAGCCTACGTGGTCGTGAGGGTGACAGGGGAGAACGCCGCCCCGCAGGCGGGGGTCCTGGTCGCCGGCCGGTTCCTGGACGACTACTGGACGAACGAACCCGTCTCCGCGACGACCGACGCGAGCGGCGTCGTTTCCTTCTCCTACACGGGCCTGTGCGGCGTCGGCGCGATCGCGTTCCTCGTCGACAGCGCGACCCGCGGCCAGGCAAGCCTGGACAAGACCGCCGGGATCCTGTCGGTCTCGGCAGTCCCCCAGTAGGTCCGGTCAGTGCATGTGGCGCGCAAGGGCGGACGCGGACTCTCGGTACTGCGCGACGCCGACACCTTGCCGCTCGCGCCGATCGATCCGGTCGAGCACGGCACGCAGCTCGTCGTAGAGGAGCACCGCGAGCTCCTCGGCGGCAACACCGTTGCCTTCCTTGGAAGCCGTGAGGATTCGCGTCACGTCGATCACTCGAGTCCGCTCGCGAGACTTCCTGGAGTCTCACTGGAGTCTCAGCGGTCGGCCTAGCCTAGAGCCCCGTACCCGAAAGGCGTATGCGCACGAAGGCTGATTGCGATAGCTGGAGACACGACGTAGTGAGGCGCCTGCGATGGGCTCATGGCCCGCGCTGACGAAGATCGCCCAGATTCCTGACCGGATCGGTGCGCGACGGCGCATGGACGAGTGAGGAAGCTCTCTGGCCTTATGCCCGCGTGAGCCCCTCGCGATTCGAGTGTCAAGGCCTGGCGCCGCGCGAACGTGAGCGCGAAGCCGGCAGTCCCCCCGCAGAACCACGCAACAAGAAAGAGACTCTCGTCATGAACCTGAATCGATGCACTTGGCTCGCTGGGGCGCTGCTGCCGTTGCTCACGAGCACGGGAGGTGCTCAGACGATCACGGTCGACATCGAGGATGCGAGCATCTTCGATGTCGACCCGGACACGGCGACCGTCGCCGATCTTCCCGGGCCGGACGGCCACATCTCCTTCGGCGAAGCGATGGTCGCTTCCAACAACACGCCCGGCCGGCAAACGGTTGCCTTCGCCATCCCGACCAGCGAATGGACGCACTATCCGGAGTGGTACCCCGGGCGAGCCGTGATTGTCGGCTGGGTGCCCAACATGAGCGCCAACGACGAAGTGACGATCGACGGCACGACGCAGACGGCCTTCACGGGCGACACCAACCCGAACGGCTGGGAAGTCCAGTGCCTGACGGAGTTATTCTTCGCGGCCGACAACTGCACGGTTACCGGCTTGCACGGCACCGCGCTCTGGATCGAGGGGTCCAACGGCGTCGTCCAGGACAACAGCGGTATGAGCATCCATCTCTACGCCGGTTACGGCAGCTCCGGCAACGGCTCCGGCACGCGGGTGGAGGGCAACACGGGCGGCGGTTTTCTCGTCATCGACCAATCGAGCGACAACGTCGTGGTGGGCAACACGTTCGATCGGGTGCGCCTCGGCGGATATGTGGCCGGTGGGTTTCTGGCCGTGAACAACCGGATCGGCGGGCCGACGATCGCCGAACGCAATTACATCATCGGCACAGGCACCTGGACCAGCCACGGCGTCCCCGGCGGCTTCGCGCTTGAGATCGTCGACGCGACCGACACGGTCATCGAGAACAACCAGATCGGGACCTCGCTCGACGGCATGAACATCGGCCACCCCGCCTCGATAGCCGGGATCCTGATCGATGGCGAGAACCACAACACAATCATTCGCGACAACCGGATCGCCGGGGTCCTCGCGTGGGTTCTCCCCCCTCACGCCCCCGCATACCAAATCGGAGCGGCGATTCGCATCGGAGGCTCCGGCTCGGGCCTAGAGATCGTCGGCAACAAGATCGGGTTGAATGCCCTCGATCAGCCGGTGCTAGGCAGCATCACCGGGATCGAGACGTTGCACTGGTGGAACCCCAACGGGGTTCAGAATGTCGTTATCGGAGGCTCGGCCCCGGGCAAAGGCAACGAGATTGCGGGGCACTTGGGCTCGGGCATCAGCGTGGCCAACACGTTCTCCGGAGTTCACATCACGGGCAACTCGATCCACGACAACGGCGGCTTGGGCATCGACTTGATCACCGGTATGTTCCAAGCCGGCGTCACGCCCAACGACCTCCTCGATACCGACACCGGCGGCAACCGCCTGCAGAACTTCCCGGTGATCAAAGGCGCGATGCGCACAGCCGGAGGCGTGCTCGTGCGCGGCGAACTCGCATCCGAGGCCCTGCGTACCTACACGATCGACTCCTACGCGAGTCCGAGCATCGACCCGAGCGGCTTTGGCGAGGGCGCGCGGTTCCTCGGCTCGACCTCGGTCGCGACGAATGCCCAGGGTCGCGCTACCTTCCAGGCGAGCCTCGCGAACGCCGTTCCTGCGGGCTGGTTCGTGACCGCCACGGCCACGGACCTCGAACGCGGAGACACATCCGAGTTCTCGGCCGGCAGGCGGCTGGCGCAGGCCTTCAAGGTGCCCTGATCCCTTCTGCCCACACCCGGGGTCACGCGGTCCTCGGTTCCGGCCGCGGGCCCGGACTGACGACTCCCGCCCGCGCCTCGAGTTCGCGCTGGCGGGCTCGACCCGACGCGGGCCTCTCGCGCAGTGGCACTGCCCGTGAGAAGCCCTCCAGGGTGTGCTCCTGACCCTGTGCTTCCCCTCCCACCCGAATGAGATGCGTCATGAAGCCCGCCGCTCTGATCGGAATCGTCCCCGCTCCGCTCCTCGTCTTCCTCGGCTTCGGCGGCCACCCCGGTGACGGCGAGAGGCGCAACCCCGTGCAGCCTGCTAGGGACGAGGACTTCTTCCAACCCCCTCCCGAGCGAGTGGAGCTCGGCCGGTTGCTCTACTTCGACAAGATCCTGAGCGGCAACCGGAACATGTCCTGCGCGACGTGCCACTCGCCGATCGTGGCGACGACCGACGGCCTGTCGATCAACATCGGAACGGGCGGACGCGGACTCTCGGTGCTGCGCGACGCCGGCACGTTGCCGCTCGCGCCGATCGATCCGGTCGAGCGCGGCCAGCGCAACATGCCGCCCCTGTTCAACCTTGGCCACAAGGACTTCGTGCGCCTGTTCTGGGACGGCCGCATCTCCGTGGATCCTGCGGCTCCTCAGGGCTTCCGCAGTCCAGCGGGCGCGGAGCTCCCCAATGGATTCGAGCACCTCATCGAGGCCATCTCGATCTTCGCGCCGACCGAGCGACAGGAGATGACCGGAGAGGCCGGGACGAACGAACTCGCCAATGCCGCCCTGAGCGCACCCTTCACGGGCGTCTGGGATGGACTGCTCGTTCGGCTCCGGGCGATCCCCGAGTACCTCGACCTCTTCTCCCGGGCCTTCCCGGAGCTCGGGGGGGACCCCGATGCGTTCACGATCGTCCACGTCGGCAAGGCGGTCGGTGCGTTCCAAGCCGTTGCCTTTCGCTCCGACGACAGCCCCTTCGACCGCTACCTGCGCGGAGACCGCTCTGCTCTGAGCCCGGAGGCCGTCTCGGGCATGAGAGTCTTCTACGACAGGGCGCGCTGCGCCGCGTGCCACTCCGGCACCTTCCAGACCGATCTCGGGTTCCACGCCATCGGCGTGCCGCAGATCGGTCCGGGGTTTGGAGGCGTCGGCTACGCGGGACGCGAGGACTACGGGCGCGAGCTCGTCAGCGGAGATCGCGGCGACCGCTATCGCTTTCGCACGCCCTCGCTGCGCAACGTCGCGCTCACCGGTCCGTGGGGCCACGACGGCTTCTTCAATTCTCTCGAGGGCATGGTCCGACATCACCTCGACCCGCATTCCTCGCTCTACCACGCCGACCCGACGCAGCGCGTGCTACCGCCGCGGTCCGACCTCGACGAAATCGACCTCGTCGCCTTCGACGACCCTGCGACGACCAACGCGATCGCGCGCCGTATCGAGCTCGCGCCTCGACACTTGAGCGATGGGGAAGTGGCCGACCTGCTCGCGTTCATGCACGCGCTGACGGATCCGCGGGCGCTCGACCTACGCAAGACGGTGCCCCAGCGAGTCCCGAGTGGCCTGCCACTGGCGGAGATCAGGGAACCGTGAGCGCGTCCGGGTGCGCGGCCGCGGATGCGTCCGTGAGCCTGTTCACGCCCGACGGGAGCGGGGCTCCTCGTCCGGCGGAGCGCGCCTGGCGCGTCGCGCGCCACGGCGGCGCTTGGTGTCGTCGGCCTTCGTCGGGCTCGGCTGCGCGCGCGTGAAGTGCTCGGAGTGGTGGTCGAGCAGCGCGCGCTGGCAGCGCAGGGGCTGCTTCTTGCCGGGCTCGATGAGCGCGTAGGAGCCGTCGGAGCGGAGCTGCCAGGCCTGCTGATTGTCGGCCAGCGGCAGCTCGAGCGCCTCGGCCAGGACGCGCGAGCGCAGCTCCTCGTCGAGGATCGGGAAGCACACCTCGAAGCGGCCCTGGAAGTTGCGCTCCATCCAGTCGGCACTCGAGCACCACACCTCCTCGTCGCCGTCGGCGAAGAAGTAGTAGACGCGCGAGTGCTCGAGGAAGCGGCCGACGATCGAGCGCACGCGGATGTTGTCCGAGACGCCCGGGATGCCGGGCTTCAGGCAGCAGATCCCGCGCACCAGGAGGTCGATCGAGACGCCGGCCTGTGAGGCTTCGTACAAGGCCTGGATGAGGCCCGCGTCACCGAGCGAGTTGAGGCGCGCGATGATGCGCGCCTTGCGCCCGGCGCGGGCGGCGTCCATCTCGCGCCCGATGCGTTCGAGCAACGCGCTCTTCAGCGTGAAGGGCGAGCGCAGCAGACACTTCAAGCGCGCCACGTGGCCGAGGCCGGTCAACTCCTGGAACAGCTTGTGGACGTCGGTGCCGATCTCGGGCCGCGCCGTGAGCAGGCCGAGGTCGGTGTAAGCGCGCGCCGTGCCCGGGTGATAGTTGCCGGTGCCGAGGTGCACGTAGCGTCGCAGGCGCCGGCCCTCGCGCCGCACGATCAGGAGCATCTTGGCGTGCGCCTTGTACCCCACGATGCCGTACACCACGTTCGCGCCCGCCTCCTGCAGACGCGTGGCCAGGTCGATGTTGGCGGCCTCGTCGAAGCGCGCGCGCAGCTCGACCACCGCCGTGACCTCCTTGCCCGCGCGCGCCGCGTCGAGCAGCGCAGTGACCACCGGCGAGCCGACCTCGGTGCGGTACAGCGTCATCTTGATGGCGAGCACGTGCGGGTCTTCGGCCGCCTGGGCCAGCAGCTGCACCACCGGCGCGAAGGACTCGTAGGGATGGTGCAGCAGCACGTCGCCGCCGCGGATCACCTCGAACAGGTCGTTCGAGAGCTTCAGGCGCGCCTGGGTGCCGGGCACGAAGGGCGGGAACTTCAGGTCGGCCCGATCGACCAAGCCGTAGATCGTCGCCAGCCGGCCGAGGTTGACGGGACCTCCGACCCGGTACAGGTCCTCGGCCGCGAGGCCCACGTTCTGCAGCAGGAACTGCGCGATCTCCGGGCTGCAGGTCTCGGTCACCTCGAGGCGCACGGCTGCACCGAACTTGCGGTTGGGCAGCTCGCCTTGTAGCGCCTGCAGGAGATTGTCCACTTCCTCCTCGTCCACCCATAGGTCGCTGTTGCGCGTGACGCGGAACTGGAAGCAGCCGGTCACGCTCATGCCGGGGAAGAGCTCGGCCGCGTGCTCGTGGATCACCGACGACAGCATCACGAAGGCGTGCTCGCGCCCAGTGTGGCCATCCATGCCGTCACGCGGCAGCGCGATCAGGCGCGGCAGCGAGCGCGGCACCTGCACGATCGCCACGCCGCTCTGACGGTGGAAGGCGTCCTTGCCCTCGACCGTCATGGCCACGCACAGGCCCTTGTTCAGGACGCGCGGAAAGGGGTGCGCCGGATCGAGACCGACCGGCGTCAGGATGGGCAGGACCTCGGTCAGGAAGTGGCGCTTGATCCAGCGCGCGTCTTCGGCTGTCCACGTTCCGCGTCGCAGGAGGTGGATGCCCTCGGTGGCCAGCGCCGGGAGCAGCTCCTCGTTGAGCACTCGATACTGCTCGGCCACCAGCTCGTGCGCGAGCACCGAGATGCGCCGCAGCGTCTCCTGCGGCGTCAGCCCGTCGGCCTGCAGCTGCTGCACGCCGTAGGTGACCTGCTCCTTGAGGCCCGCCGCGCGGATCTCGAAGAACTCGTCGAGGTTGGTGCTGCAGATCGTCAGGAAGCGCAGGCGCTCGAGCGGCGGCAGCTCGGGATCGCGCGCCTGGGCCAGCACGCGCCGGTTGAATTCGAGCAGCGCGAGCTCGCGGTTCAGGAACAGGCCGGGATCGGTGAGCTGGGGCATGAGTCCGAACCGCTGGCCCCATTATCCCGAGCGGCCCGGACGAGGGCCAGACGCGTCCGGCGGAGTTCGAGCCACAGAGCCCCAGCCCGCTCTACCGCGCTCCAACCGCGAGTGCCTCGGGCGCGCGCACGCGGCTGAGGCGCAGGATCGCCAGCTTGCCGTCGTGGTCCTCGGCCAGGGCCGTGCAGCTGTCCACCCAATCACCGTCGTTGCAGTACAGGACCCCGTCGATCTCGCGGATGGCGGCGTGATGGACGTGGCCGCACACCACCCCGTCGAAGCCGCGCTGCTTGGCCTCGGCCGCGGCCGCGCGCTCGAAGCGCTCGACGTACGCGAGCGCGTCCTTCACGCGCCCCCTCAGATGGTCGGCCAGCGACCAGGGCGCGAGGCCGAACAGCCGCCGCGCGAGGTTCAGCCCGCCGTTGATCCATCGGCACGCGCGATAGGCCTGATCGCCGAGCAGCGTCAGCCAGCGCGCGTTGCGAATGCAGGCGTCGAAGCGATCGCCGTGCAGCACCAAGAGCTCGCGCCCGTCGGCCGTCGTGTGCGTGGCCTCTTCCTTGACCGCAATGCCGCCCAGCATCACTCCGGCGTAATCGCGCAGGAAAGCGTCGTGGTTCCCGGTCACGTACGTGACGCGCGTCCCGCCCGAGCTCTTCGCCAGGATCGACTGCAGCACGCGGTTGTGCTCGTCGTTCCAGTACCACGAGCGCTTCAGGTTCCAGCCGTCCACCACGTCGCCCACCAGGTACAGGTACTCCGAGCTGTACAGGTTCAGGAAGTGCAGCAAGAGGTCCGCGCGACAGGTGCGCGTCCCGAGGTGCACGTCCGAGATCCAGATGGAGCGCCACTTCCCGCGCGGACCTCTTGCTGCACTTCCTGAACCTGTACAG
>JABFRZ010000058.1 GCA_013140785.1 Planctomycetota bacterium
CCGCCGCGGCAACCGCCTGCGCGACGACACCGACCTCGGCTTGGGCCGCCTCCGCTTCCGTCTGTGCACGTCGGTACAAGGCGTTTCGCGCCCAGGCGCCACGGTTGGTGGTGACCGTCCCGTCCTGCGGGCGCAACACCACACCGTCGCGGTTGACGAAAACGCCTCGGGCCGCCGCGGCAACCGTGTCCAAGTCGTCGACCAACCAGGCGTCTGTCAGCAGACGGACAACGTGCGCGCGTGACTCGGCAGGACACGAGACGATCGCTTCGATCAGCGGCTGTGCACCGGCCGGTGCTCGCCTTGGCGCTCGTCGCCGCGTGCGCGGGACTGATGCTGTTTCCCGGGGCGGTGGCCGCCCTGGAGTTCGTGCGCGCGCGCGTGCTCGCGGGCGAGCTGTGGCGCCTGTGGAGCGGTCATCTCGTGCACGCCACGCCGCGTCTCGCGTTCGTAGACCTCTGCGTGCTCGCCTTGCTGGGGGCCTGGTGGGAGCGGCGCTCGCGCGTGGTGTTCCTCGCGATCCTCGGGACGAGCGCGCTCTTCGCTTCGCTCGCGCTGCTCGCCCTCACCTCGTTCGAGCGCTACACGGGATCCTCCGCGCTCGGCTCGGGCCTGTTCGTCGCCACGGCGCTCGCGCTCGCCCTCGAGCAACGCGGCGGCCTCCGGGTCCTCGGCGCCGTGTTGCTCGCGCTCTTTGCCGCGAAGTGCGTGTTCGAGGCTTCCGGGGCGCAGGGCGCGCTCTTCGCCGCGCTGCCCGCGGGCACGCTGGTTGCCGCCGCGGCCCACGCCGCGGGAGGCGCGGGCGGAGCGCTGGTGGTGTTGCTGAGACAGCGCCGCGCCTGATTCCGGCGCGGCACGTGCGGACTGATCGTCGGCGCGCCCTTCTGGTTTCGGCGGCGCGCGGGTAGCTTCCGCGCCCATGAGCGTGCGCGCGAAGCTGTTCGTGATGATGGTGCTCGAGATCTTCATCTGGGGTGCCTGGCAGCCCAAGATCTTCAGCTACATGAGCCTGCTGGGCTTCGAGCCTTGGCAGCAGTCGCTGGTGGGCAGCACCTTCGGGATCGCCGCGCTGCTGGGGATCTTCTTCAGCAACCAGTTCGCCGACCGCAACTTCGCCTCGCAGCGCTTCCTCGCCGTCAGCCACGCGCTGGGCGGCCTGGCGCTCTTCGGCGCGGCCTACCAGACCGAGTTCTGGCCGTTCTTCGCGCTGTTCCTCGCGTACGGGATCCTGTACGTGCCGACCGTCTCGGTCACGAACTCGCTGGCCTTCGCGCACCTCGCCGATCCCGCGCGCGAGTTCGGCGTGATACGCATGGGCGGGACCATCGGCTGGATCGCGGCCCCGTGGCCGTTCGTGTTCCTGCTGGCGGGGAAGGAGGGTTCCGAGCTGGTGGACGCCTCCAAGTGGATCTTCCTCGTTGCGGCGAGCGCGTCCTTCGCCATGGCGGCCTTCAGCCTGAGCCTGCCACACACGCCGCCGCGGCGCGACGCCACCGGGCTCGACCGCTTGGCCTGGATGCGCGCGGCGCGCTTGCTGGCGACGCCGTTCGTGCTGGTCCTGTTCGTGGTCACGTTCATCGATTCGTTCATCCACAACGGCTACTTCGTCTTGTCCGACGCCTTCCTCACGACGCGCGTCGGCATCGGCGCCAACATGAGCATGGTCGTGATGAGCATCGGCCAGGTGGCCGAGATCGCCACGATGGTCGTGCTCGGGCGCGTGCTCGTGCGCCTCGGCTGGAAGTGGACCCTGGTGCTCGGGATCACCGGGCACCTCCTGCGCTTCGCGGTCTTCGCGTACTTCCCCGACGCCACGGGCCTGATCGTCGCGATCCAGCTCCTGCACGGGATCTGCTACGCCTTCTTCTTCGCCACCGTCTACATCTTCGTGGACGAGGTCTTCCCGAAGGACGTGCGCGCCAGCGCCCAGGGGCTCTTCAACCTGCTGATCCTCGGCGTCGGCATGGTGCTGGCGGGCACGATCTTCCCCGAGCTGCGCGCGCGCTACACCGTGGACGGCGTCACGGACTGGCGCGGCCTGTTCCTGATCCCGACCGGGTTGGCGGCGCTCGCTGTGATCTTGATGGCACTCTTCTTCCGCCCGCCGAGCGCGCGCCCCGCGCAGGCGGGCGCCTCGGCCAACCCTTGAACGGAGCTCCGGCATGCGTCTCGGTTCTCTCGCGCTCTCGGCCGTCCTCGTGAGCTGCGCCGCGCGCGGAAGCGACGCGGGCTGGGCGCCGCTCTTCGACGGCACGAGCACCGCCGGCTGGCGCGGCTATCGCCAGGAGCACTGCCCGCACGGCTGGCAGGTGGTGGACGGCGCGCTGTCGCGCGTGGCCGAGGCCGGCGATCTCGTCACGCTCGAGGAGTTCCAGGACTTCGAGCTCGAGTTCGAATGGCGCGTGGCGCCGGGCGGCAACTCCGGCGTCATGTTCCGCGTGAGCGAGGACCATGACGCGCCCTGGGAGAGCGGGCCCGAGTACCAGCTGCTCGACGATGCGGCCCACAAGGACGGCCTCGACCCGCGCGCCTCGACCGGCTCGAACTACGCCATGCACGCGCCGCGCGTGAACGCGACCCGTCCCGCGGGGGCATGGAATCAGGCGCGTTTGGTGGTGCGCGGCGCGCACGTCGAGCACTGGCTGAACGGCCGGAAGATCGTCGAGTACGAGCTGTGGAGCGACGATTGGGAGCGGCGCGTGTCCGCGTGCAAGTGGAAGGACCGCCCCGACTACGGCCGGCGGAAGCGCGGCCGCATCGCGCTCCAGGACCACGGCGATCCCGTCGCCTTCCGCAACCTGCGCATCCGCCGCCTCGAATCGTGACTCACTTTGCGCCCAACGCGCGCGGGTAGCGGTAGAAGCACTCGAGCGCCAGCGTCATCAGCGCGGTCGAGCTCAGGCGTCCGGTGGCGAAGGCCCACGGTCCGATCGCGTCCCAGGAGCCCTCGGCGTCGCCGCGCTTCACCTGCCCCTGGATCACGGACTTCCGCAGCTCGGGCTCCCACGCGTCCCAGTAGGGCGCGCCCAGCTCGTGCAGCGCGCAGGTGGCGTAGTACCAGAAGTACTGGTCGCCGCCGAACTCCTTGTCGATCACCGGGGGCTTGCGGGAGATCAGCCGCGCGTGCGCGAGCAAGACGGGCGTGCTCTCCGGCTTCTGCCCGAGTTGCAGGCGCACCAGGAGTCCGACGGCCGTCAAGGCCTCGCCCATCTCGGATGGGTAGGCGCTGTTCTCCGTCGTGCGCGCGGAGAACTCGCCGGGCTGCAGGTATCCGACGCGGCCCGTGAGCGGTTCGGTCACGCGCTCGATCCACTTGGCAGCGCCCTCGAGCGCGGCGTCCTCGACCGTGATTCCGGCGCGGCTCGCGGCGACGAGCGCGTTCACGGCCCAACCGGTGATCGAGGTGTCGCCCAGCTCGGTGGCGGGCACGTCGTAGCGCCAGGCGCCCTCCGGATGCCGCCCGCTCAACAGAAAGGCCACGGCGCGTTCGGCCGGAGCCCGCAAGGCCTCGGCGCCGAGGCCCACGCCCTCGCACAGCGCGGCGCAGGCGAGCGCGTGCTCGTACATGAAGTGGTGCAGCTCGCGCGTGCCGATCAGGCCTTCGACGGTCTGCTGCTTCACGAGCCAGTCGAGCCCGCGCGCGGTGACCTCGCGCTGCGCGCCCGTCGAGGGCGAGTGACCGTCGCCCAGGAAACACAAGAGCGCCAGCCCGGTTGCGCCCACGTCGTAGGGCTCCCCGCCCTTCCCCGCGCACGAACCCTTGCCGAGCTTGCCGCACTCCTTCCCGAAGTCGGCGTTGCTCCAGCTGCCGTCGCTCTTCTGGTGCGCCGCGATCCAGCGCAGCGCGCGGCCGATGGCCTCCTTCGTTCCGGACGG
>JABFRZ010000601.1 GCA_013140785.1 Planctomycetota bacterium
CCCCGGGGACGGTGGACGGCCCGCGCGTGCTGCTCGTTCAGCCGGGCTTCACGCAGCGGCGCAAGCAGCACGACGACCCGCTCGCGAACCTGCAGTTCTCGCGCGACTTGACGCATCGCGCGCTGGCCGAGCTCGGGCCCGCGGACCTCGTGTGCTGGGGCGAGACGACGCTCTACGTGCCGATCTTCAGCCCGGCCGCCGAGGCCGCCATCCGCGCGGGAACGGTGCGCGTCGCGCCCTGGGACGAGGTTCCCACGATCGCCGTCCTCGAAAAATGCCAGGCGGCCGAGGAGCACTGGGTCGCGCAGGAAATCATGGGACTCCGCCAGAGCCCGCGGCCGTTCCCCGAAGGGGCCGCTCTTTCCGTCGGGACCGAGTACTACGACCTCGTGGACGGCGTGCTACGCCGCCAGGTCGCGCTCGTCCTGTACGACGGTGCCGGCAACCGCTCGCCGCCCGCCCTCAAGCGCTTCCTCGTGCCCCTCGGCGAGACTTTCTTCGGCCTCGAGCGCTTCGGCTGGATTCGGGCCCTCGCCTTCGGTGCCGCCGGATACGTGCCCGACCTCCTGGGGGGCGCAGAGACCGGCGTGCTCGAGCTGCGCGCGCGCGACGGCAAGACCTATCGCCTGAGCGGCACCGTCTGCTTCGACAACGCCCACCCCTGGCCCTACCTCGATGCGCTGCGCGCCGGTCCGGTGGACTTCCACCTCGTGGCCAGCAACGAGGCCTGGTACGAGACGAGCTGCGAGATGGACCAGATGGTGGCCTTCTCGCGCGTCTTCGCCCTGATGACCGGGCGGGCCTTCGTGCGCGCCACGAATTCCGGCGTGAGCCTGGCGCTGGGCCCGGACGGGAGCGAGCTCGGGCGCGTCCGAAACGCGGCCGGGGCCGACCGCGCCGTGGCGGGCTTCGGCGCCTGGATCGTGCCGGTGCCGGCGGCCGGCGCCGAGCGCACGCCCCCCTACGTGGCCTGGTGCCGCGCCTCCGAAGCCCTGTGGATCGGGCTCTTGCTCTTGGCCGCGTTGCTCGCGCGCCGCGTGGGTAACCGCCCCGACCCAGCGGGTTAGAGGGAGCCCAACGAGCAGCGCTCCGGCCACC
The DNA here is from genome assembly GCA_013140785.1 of Planctomycetota bacterium. Taxonomy (GTDB): domain Bacteria; phylum Planctomycetota; class UBA1135; order UBA1135; genus JABFRZ01. Next base: position 1,099 of record JABFRZ010000601.1, read on the forward strand.
GGCGGCCGGGTGCGACGCTTGACCGCTTTACGGGGTGCCCATAGAGTCTTGGCCCCGCCCCGGAAGCGGGCGCGCGACATACGCCGGTCGCCCTAACGACCGGACCTTCGGACCCCCTGCACTCGAGCTCGATTACATGAGCCCCATCGGACGGATCTTCATTGTCCTGAACCTGATCCTCTCGGCCGCTTTCGTCGGTTGGGGGCTCAACGCCCTCGACCATACCGGGAAGTACAAGGAGGAATTGGCCGCCACCAAGAAGGCCCACACGGAGGAGGTGGCCAAGAAGGACGCGGAGGTCGCCAAGCTGGGCGGCGAGGTCAACGCGGTCACCGAGCAGCAGCGCCAGATGCGCGAGGAGCGCGACACGAAGGCGACCGAGGCCGACCGCCTCAAGACGCAGCTCGACGAGCTCAAGCGCGCCCACGACGGCCTCAGCGCCAACCTGACCAAGATCCAGGCCACCCTGGGCGACTACAACAACTCGATCGCGCAGCTTTCCCAGCAGAAGGACGCGGCCATCGAGCGCGCCCACGAGGCCGAGCGCGCGCGCGACGGGGCCGTGCAGGAGAAGGACGCCGCGGTGCTGGCTCAGAGCAATGCCGAGGAGGCCACCAACAGCGCCCAGCAGCAGATCGGCGACCTCCAAGGCCAGTCCCAATCCCTCGAGGAGCAGGTGTCCACGCTCGAGGCCCGCATCGCCCAGATCGTCGCGACCACGGGCGTCGATCTCTCCAAGATCATGCCGGCGCCCAAGATCGACGCCTACGTGCTGAACGTCGATCGCGGCCTCAAGCTCGTGATCCTGAACAAGGGCAAGAAGGACAACGTCAGGGAGGGCTACACCTTCGACGTCTACCGCGGCTCGCAGTACAAGGGCCAGGTCCGCATCCAGGACGTCCAGGACGGCATGAGCTCCGGGCTGATCGTGAACGAGAAGAACGCCATCGCCACGGGCGACCAGGCCACCACGACCCTCTAGCCCACGGAAGACCCAGCCATGGCCAAGAGCACTCCCCGTCGCGGCGCCGCGCCCGCGCGCGCGGCCGCCAAGTCGAAGAAGTTCGTGAGCTCCGAGGGCGAGGTCGGCGGGGAAGCCCCCGGGATCGGGTTCGACGCCGGAGTCGCCATCCTCACCAGCCTGATGCTCGTCGCCGCGCTCGTGCTGATCGACATGATGCAGGCCAAGAACGGCGACGGCCTGATGTTCTAGTTCGCTCGGGCTAACCCGAGCGCACGTCCTTGTTTGGAGCCCGTCCGAGCGCGCTGCGCGCTTGTACGGGCTCCTTGCATCGCTACACTGCCCGCGCGGGAGCCTGCGCCGCCCCTTCCCGCGTCTTCGATCGCTCGCGCGCCGAGCGCTCGCGTCCTCCGCGGCCTTTCCCGTGCGCCCCAGGCGTCCCTTCGCTTCGCTTTCCATGGCCTCGTTCCTCAAGCCTCTGGAGTGGGTCCTCGGCAACTTCTCGGTCGACATGGGCATCGACCTCGGGACGGCCAACACCCTGGTGTGCGTGCGCGGACGCGGCATCATCCTGAACGAGCCCAGCGTGGTCGCGGTCAAGCGCGGCACGAACGAGGTGCTGCTCGACGGCATGGCCGTCGGCAACGCGGCCAAGGCCATGCTGGGCAAGACGCCCGGCTCGATCGAGGCCATCCGGCCGCTGCGCCACGGCGTGATCGCCGACTTCGAGGTGACGGAGAAGATGCTCCGCTACTTCATCAGCAAGGTCCACGACGGGAAGCGCTGGGTGAAGCCGCAGATCGTGATCTCGGTCCCGACCGGCATCACCGACGTCGAGCGCCGCGCCGTGGTGCACTCGGCCGAGCGCGCCGGCGCGCGCCGCGTGTTCCTGATCGACGAGCCCATGGCGGCCGGGATCGGGATCGACCTGCCCGTGACCGAGGCCCAGGGCTCCCTGATCGTGGACATCGGCGGCGGCACGAGCGAGATCGCGGTGCTGGCGCTGGCCGGCTCGGTCGTGGCCACGTCGCTGCGAGTGGCGGGCGACGACTTTGACGAGGCCATCGTCAACCACATGCGCCGCTTCCACAACCTGATGATCGGCGAGCAGACTGCCGAGCGCATCAAGATCACGATCGGCTCGGCCTTCCCCATGGAGCAAGAGCTCTCCATGGACGTGAAGGGCCGCGACACGATCACCGGGCTGCCGGCGCGCGCCGCGGTCACCTCGATCGAGATCCGCGAGGCCCTGCAGGGCCCCGTGCGCAAGATCTGCGAGGCGATCCGGGGCGTGCTCGAGGAGACCCCGCCCGAGATCTCGGCCGACCTCGTCGATACGGGCTGCACCATCGTCGGGGGCGGCGCGCTCCTGCACGGCATCGCCGCCGCCGTCTCCGATTTCCTGGGAGTTCCGGCGCGCATCGACAGCGACCCGCTGACCGCCGTCGCGCGCGGCACCGGGGTGTTCCTCGAGAAGCTCGACGTCTTCTCGAAGGTGCTCTCCTCGGACGACGACGGCTGACGCACGCTCTTCTGCCGGTGCTCCAATAGAGCCGAGCAGGAGGTGGAGCCGGCCGGGGCGAAAAGCTCCAATGGGCGCGCAGCGTGTCGCGCACCCGAACCTCCTTGGTCTGGCTCGTTCTGTGGGCCGGGCTGGTCTTCTTGGCGTTGCGGCCGGTGGCTGCGGTCGAGCGCGTGCTCGACGTGCTGCTCATGCCGCTCGGGCGGCTCGCGGAACTCGGCTCCCCGTTCGCACTCCTCGGCGCGCGTGAGGTCGCCGCGGCCGAGCGCGAGCTC